>PXEK01000206.1 GCA_003564735.1 Cryomorphaceae bacterium | reverse complement strand
CAAACGGCTCTCATTACCCTTATGTCGCAAATCGGCTCTTACGTGCCGGCTACCTCAGCCGACATTGGATTGGTAGATAAAATATTTACGCGTGTAGGTGCATCGGATAACATTTCCATGGGCGAATCAACGTTTATGGTGGAGATGAACGAAACGGCGAGTATTTTAAATAATTTGAGTGCCCGCAGTTTAATTTTACTGGACGAAATCGGCAGAGGAACCAGTACCTATGACGGGGTCTCTATTGCCTGGGCCATCGCCGAGTATATTCACGAGCATCCGGCCAAGGCGAAAACGCTATTTGCCACGCACTATCACGAGCTGAATGATATGACAGAGTCGTTTAACCGAATCAAAAACTACAATGTGGCCATCAAAAACATAGACGATAAAATTATTTTCATTCGAAAATTGGTGCCGGGGGGCAGTAACCATAGTTTTGGAATTCATGTGGCCAAAATGGCCGGTATGCCCGAGCATGTGGTAAAAAATGCAGACGGCATTTTAAAAAAATTGGAGTCTGAACGATCCTCTACACAGCAAAAACCCGTGGCGCAAGCTCGCGCACAAAGTGAAGACTACCAATTGAGCTTTTTCCAACTTGACGATCCCACTCTGCTCCAAATTAAAGAGCAAATAGAAAACACTAATATTGACACCCTTACACCTGTTGAAGCGCTCATGAAACTCAATGAAATCAAAAAGTTATTAGGTAAATAAAAAAACAAAGTTACGCTTTTGATTATTGAGATTTGTATTACATTTGCAGCCGCATTGCGAAAGTAGCTCAGCTGGTAGAGCATCACCTTGCCAAGGTGAGGGTCGCGGGTTCGAATCCCGTCTTTCGCTCTTTTTTCCTCTCTCTTTGAGAGGTTTTTTTTTATAGCCCCGGCGTTCCTGTCGGGCTATGCCCGGGTGGTGGAATTGGTAGACACGCAGGACTTAAAATCCTGTGGCCATTGTGGCCGTGCGGGTTCAAGTCCCGCCCCGGGTACAAAAACAGAGTGAGAATGAGAGCGACAGCGATGATTCTCACTCTGTTTTTTTGATCTCCACACACCCCCTCCATTCGTCTAAAAAACCCGCGCACTCGTCGAATATATTTTAAAGCCGATATTATTATTAGGTCATTTGCTTTCAAATTTAAAACTCAAAATTATGGAAGCGATCGAATTTTTAATACTCTTATTATTAGTCCTGCATATAGCGGTGGGAAGTCTTGCACTGCTATCAGGTTTTTTGAATATGGTAACCGCTAAAAGAGGTAAACGACACACGATTGTAGGTGAGTTTTTCATGTGGTCGGCTATTCTTTCTTCGGTTTTGGGCATTGTGTTATCTGTCAATAACGGCAATTGGTTTTTAACGTGGGTGGGTATTTTTACATGTTACATGGCTTATTCGGGAATGAGCTACCACAAAAATAAAGACCTCAACTCCGCCGGGGTAGCACTCATCTTCATAACGGCGGCTTTTGGACTGTTCACCACAGGATACGGATTAGGCTACTTCATCGGCGGGAAATCTTTCGGAGTGGTGCACTTCATCTTTGGTTTGATTTCTTTACTCTTCGTGAGAGTCGATTTACTCGTACTTTTCAAAAAACGCAAGTTTACAAGTGTGGCGCGTAAACAGCATATTTATAGAATGACCGGTTCTTTTATTTCGGTATTTACCGCTTTTTTGGTAGTAAACATAGCTCATTTCCCCGGTTTTGTGCCGGAATTTATCATTTGGCTTTTACCCACTGCTGCATTTGTACCTTTTGCCGTATATTGGTCACGAAATCAAGAGGCAAAAATATCAAAGCTTTAATTCGCGCTTTAACCCGTTTAAAGAGAAAAAGAGTGAAAGGTTTTTGGAAAAACATATTGATATTAACTGCGGTAGTTACGCTAATCCCAATAGGGTTTAATTTACTTTATAACGCCTTTTTTCAAGCGAGTACCGATGAGGAAATTCCTTTTGGTCATGTAGTGGCCTTCACGGTGAGCATCACTTTTATTCTAACACTTTCCAACACGATGATTGTCCAATATGTACGCAACAATAACCGATTGTTCGAAAATAGATTTGCGGTGCGTATTACCTTTTTGTTGAGCTCCGTCACCTTATCTGCCGCGGTGATTATGTTTTGTTTTACCTGGCTCTGGCGCTATTTTGCAACGTCTCAAGTTGAGGTTGTTCCTGCCGATTATTTCGCTAATATTCTCCTTGCCGTGGTCATTAGCATTGTGGTAACGGGAATTATGGAATACAAAAACAGCTTTGAGTTGTGGAAGGAATCGATCACGAGGGAGTCAAAATTGCGCGAACAAAATACGCGAACCGAGTTGGAAATGCTTAAAAACCAAGTGGAACCTCACTTCTTATTCAATACACTTAACGGCATTTACGTTGAATCGGGCAAAAAACCGGAAAAAACGCGTGAAAGCATTTTGCGCTTTTCTAAACTGCTAAGTTATCGTCTCTATCAGAGCCAAAAAGAGTTCATCCCCCTGGATGAGGAGGTAGAATACCTGAGAGATTATATTGAAATTGAAAAAAGCCGGCAGGGAAATTCAGTTTTTGTGACGTCTTCATTCGAGGCGGAACACAATGTGAGTATTCCGCCCGGATTATTCGGGCCGGTTATTGAAAATGCGTTTAAATACGGATTGAAATCCGGAATGGATGAATATTATATCCGCACATCCGTTCAAGTGAAGGACGACCGAGTGGTGTTCAGTTGTGAAAATAATTATAAACCTATGCCCAAAGAAGACGAAAACGGCGGATTGGGACTCAGTAACTTGAGGGAGCGATTGCAGTTGATTTACGGTTCTGACCATGAATTAAATATTGAAGATACTAAATCGAAGTTTCGAGTAACAATGAAAATTCCCGTAAAATGAAAAAGTTGCGCTGCATTGTAGTTGATGACGAACCCCCTGCTGTTGAGGGACTAAAAGATTATATAGATGATACCGATTTTTTGGAGTTTGTAGGATCGGCGCGCAACGCGATTCAAGCGGCTAAGTTGCTGAAGGAAGTGAATCCCGATTTAATGTTTTTGGATATTAATATGCCCAAAATCAGCGGGGTAGAATTCTTAAAGGAGTTGAAAAATCCGCCCGAAGTGATTTTCACCACCGCGCACCGTGAGTTTGCCTTGGACGGTTTTGAACTGGATTGCGTGGATTATTTACTCAAGCCTATTTCTTTGTTACGGTTTTTAAAAGCCGCTGAAAAAGCCCAACTGAAATTGGAAAAACTATCGGCGGGAAGCACGGCTGATGATTCTTTTTACATCAAAGAAAACGGGATTTTTGTCAAAATAAAATACAGTGACATTTTGTGTGTAGAGGGAGTGAAGGATTATATTTTTATCCATACCCGACAAAAGCGCAGGATGGTGTACATGACCATGAAAGAGGCCGAAGAACAACTGGGCGAAAGAGGTTTTTTGCGGGTTCATCGTTCTTACATTGTAAACCCCGATGAGGTGGAGGCTGTTGAGGGTTGGCTGTTGCATATACAGGACAAAAAAATCCCGGTAAGTAAATCCTACCGAGATGTGGTTAAAAAAGTAGTGATGGGCGATAAGCTGTGGAAAAGAGAATAATCCGGGCTCCTGTACCCGAACTAAAAAGCGGCTTTCGGCCGTTTGTCGAACAAACGGCTTCGTTTGTCTAAAAAACTTTCAAACCCTTTCACTGCGCGGTTCTTTTGCGCAGAATTTAAAATAAAAAATCATGAAAGGGAAAGTTTTACTTTTTATAGCCTTGGCAACATTTTCATTAAGCGCAACAGCTCAAGAATATACCGGAGTAATACGAGGTAAAATCATTGATGCGGATACACGCCAACCTATTCCCGGGGCCAATGTAGCCGTTAAAAAGGGTGACGACTTTAAAGGAGCATCAACTGATTTAGACGGCAAATACCGCATAGAAAATGTTCCCGTGGGCAGGGTCATGATGGAAGTAACCTTTTTGGGATACTCCAAACAAACCTTCCCCAACCTAGAGCTCACCTCAGGAAAAGAGCTGGTGGTGAATTTGGAATTAACCGAGCGTGTTACCGATTTAAAAACCGTTGAAGTAAAGGCATCAGATGAAGGGGAACTCAATAATGAGGCAGCAGTCATAAGTGCACGTTCATTCTCAATTGAAGAAAGTATGCGATTTGCCGGTGCGCGGAATGATGTTGCGCGAATGGCCGGCAATTTTGCCGGCGTTAACACGGCCAATGATGCCGTAAACGATATTGTGGTTCGCGGCAACTCGCCCAACGGAATTTCATGGCGACTTGAAGATGTGGATATATTCAACCCCAATCACTTCGGCGGTGCCGGGGCTACGGGCGGCCCGGTGAGTATGCTCAACAACAACGTACTGCGAAACTCCGATTTTTTTACCGGCGCCTTCCCCTCCATGTACGGCAATGCCAACGCCGGTGTGTTTGATTTAAAAATGCGATCGGGAAATAATGAAAATCACGAGTTTTTAGGTCAAATCGGTTTCAACGGATTCGAGCTGGGCGCCGAGGGCCCCATCAATCGCAAAAAAGGCAGCTCTTACCTGATGAATTACCGCTACTCGGCTTTGGGCTTAATGGATAATATTGGCCTTGAGGTGGGCACGGGAACCGGTGTGCCGTATTACCAAGATTTATCCTTTAAATTTGATTTTCCCGAATCAAAATTAGGGCACATCACCGTATTCGGTTTGGCGGGGAAAAACAGCATTGAGTTTATCAATTCAGGCGTTGAGCCCGAGGAGATCGGGGACGACTTCTATACCGGGGGAGATGTGGATTTGGTCAATGCGAACAGAATGGCCGTGGCCGGCATCACGCAAATCTCCTTTTGGAGCCAAAACACCTATTCTAAGCTGGTATTAAGCGCCCAAACCTCGCATAATATGGTCAGGCGCGATTCACTCACACCCGAACAGCGCAACCCCGTGCTCAACTACGGCGCCGATGAAAACCTACACCGCACCAACGCTCACTTTTACGTCAATCACAAACACAACGCAAAAAACAAATTCAGAGTCGGAATCATGGCAGACGTATTTTTTGCCGATTCAAAAGATTCCGTTTTTCGGTCAGAACCGCAACACTTCCGAACCTTATCCGACTTCGAGGGTACTACCTCCCTCCTCAGGGCGTATGGAAATTACAGATACATACCCACAAACAACCTGCAATTTAACTTTGGGTTGTACAGTCAGTTCTTTACGCTGAACGAATCCGTTACATTGGAGCCGCGGCTCAATGCCGAGTGGGAATTTTCGACCGGCAAAAAACTGACATTCGGAGCCGGGGTTCACAATCAAACCGCTCAAATGAATGTGTATTTTCGAGAAACTCCGCATAACGGAAACTACATAAGAACCAATGACAACCTCAACTTTACCCGAAGTACGCATCTGGTCACGGGATATAACCAAAAATTGGGGAGAGGCATACAATTTAAAGCCGAGGTTTATGCGCAGTTTATTGATCGCGCTCCCGTTCAGTCGCGACCCACGGCTTACAGTCTGTTAAACGCCGGCACATTTGGTACTCAAATTCATGATTCGCTGGTGAATGAAGGAAGAGGACGGAATTTAGGAATTGACCTTTCACTTGAAAAGCGAATGGCCAAAGGAGGCTATTTTATTTTGAATGCATCGGTATTTGATTCCAAATACAAAGGATCTGACGGCCGATGGCGCAACACCGCCTTTAACGGGAATTATCTCGTAAACGGTGTGGGCGGTAAGGAATTTCAATTATCGGGAGACGGCGGCGGCAACAGAAAATACCTAACCGCCGATATCAAGGCGACATTTGCGGGCGGATTACGCTACACCAAAATTGATTTGGAGGCATCGCAAGCCGCCTCCCAAACCATATTGCAAACCGAAAATCCGTTTACGGAGCAATTCAGACCTTACTTTAGAACCGATATTCGCGTGGGATATCGAGTAAACTACAAAAAGTTCACTCAAGAGTGGGCTCTTGACATCCAAAACGTCACCGATACCCAAAATCCGTTTGCCGCAACATTTGATTGGCAAACCGGCCGCGAGAGCATCACCTACCAATTGGGCATTTTCCCCATGTTGCAATATCGTGTTACTTTTTAGGGGTAAATTTGATAGGAGTATGACTCATCTAACCTGCTTACAAATTCCCGAAATGGATTGTTTTATGCCACTCCGCCGAAGTTTTAAATTTTATAAAACAACTCGCTACCTAACCCGGCGCTCCACGCCGGGCTGTTCTGTTTCGCTCCTCTTGAGTTTTTTTGTTTCGGGTTTTTCTTTTTTTACCCTCTTCCGGCCGGAGGCCGGGATAACTCCGACTTAGCAGGTGTTACTGAGCCCTGCCGAAGTACGCTACGCCGAGCCGGTAAATGAAAGACGTAATGAACTATGTCTATGTTGAACAGTATTGCCCCGTTTCTATATGCCTTAGTCTTTTATTCGATTTTTTGCCGGGTTATCAACTTCATAAATAACTGTAAACTCTTTACCTTCATTTGGTATAATATCATTTTCGTAAAAATAAATAGTGTCAATAAATTTCTGCACTTCAACCTGATACTCATACCATGCTTTTACGGACCACTCATGCCCTGTTAGAGGATTGTAAGTAAGTCCTAACACTTTAGCCTTGGCTTCTTTAGTTTCCGAACATCCTGTCGGCATTGTTGTCAAAAGTAAGATTGAAAGAAAAAGTTTTAAATTATTCACTTATTTGTACTTCGTGTTGTTTTATCGAATAATTGTCTGATTGTTTTCATTGGCAGGAACATTTTTCCGCTATCGGGTAATTTTATAAATCCGTATTTTTGGTAGAAATCTTCGGCATCTTGATCTAAAGGGTCAACAACTACGGCGAAGGAGCCTATTGTTTTCGATAACTCATAACTTCTTTTGAGTGCATCAACTAAAATTTGCTTACCCATCCCTTGACCTTGAAAATTGTTGTCTATGGCGAGTCTCCCGAGTAAAGTTGTGGGAATTGATTTATATGAACGGGGTAGTTTTTTTTGTATCCGTTTTGGAAGAGATTCAATTGGAATGCTGTTATTTGATAGCGTGTAATAACCTTTTAATAAGTTAGTTTCAGGATCATTGATTACAAAACATGCAGAAAGCTTTCTTTTGATGTCTTGGTTGGCTTGTTTGTGTAAATAATTAATCTAACATTTCTTTTCCACAAGAAAAGTCAGATTTTTTGTGTCTCGAATTTAAATGTTCTGAAATTAGGCTCATTAGGTAAAAAGGTCTTCAAATTCTTTCGCCGCTTTTGTTAACGCTTCATTAGGGGCTTTTGGATTTGAAATGGCATCAAAAAATATTTCACAATCTCTTTGAGAAGCAATTGTTCGTTCTCTTTCCCAAATAATTTTTCTTGCTTTTTCTTGAGCAGCAATTACAACAAAGTCCGTTAAACTTCTAAAGCCACCTAATCGAGCTGCTTTTTCAAAAAAATCCTTCTGCTCTTTTGGAAGTCCGGTATCAAATCTGGCGTTTTTTATATTTAATTCTTCAGTTGACATATTATTTATATTTTGCTTATGTACGGTTATTTAACGTACTTGTTTCGTGTCGTGTTTGATTTTGGGAATCCTGCTGATTACATCCCCACAAAACTAACAAAAAAGCGAAACTATAGCGGGGTCAACCATGGTCAAGCCGTAAATCTCTCAATCTCATTTAAGTTAGGTATAAAATCGGCTGTGGCGCTTTTAAACCAACCGGTCTCAATTTTGGCCCAAACTTGAACCTGTTGATTTTTATTGGTTAAAATTTGAAGTTTTCGATAATAAGTGCGTTCGTATTGAATAGCTCCGCGATTTATTTGTGGTTTTCCGATTTCCACTTCTATTTTTTTGAACGGACCTACTTTAAGTAATCCGGGATATTCTGATTTGACAAGCTGAAACCCATGTGGTTTCAATTCCTTTTTTAAAAGTTCATCAAAATTACGTCGAGCATCTATTTTATACCGAATATAAAATAAGCCTAGGCTAATGATAATGAAGATAATGACAATAAGCGCGTTCATAATTCTTGATTCCCCGTTTAATGTGAGCAATTCACAAATAAAGCCACTGCCGCAGTTAAATTCCACGAATCTGTTGTACAAATTTAAGCCATATAATTCGGTTCGAATCACAGTACCGAGATTTCCACGGTGTTAAAGTTGGTGATGTATTTACCGATTTAAATTGTTGAGTAAATCTCAATCGACAACGGCACGAAACTTGACCCCTGCCGAGAAACAATTAAAAAAAGAGATATTATGGCAAGTGCGTGCGAACAAAGATACTATGCAGATTGGTGTTGGGCTGAGAACAATTTACTTGAAAGCTCACCTACCTATCTCATCAACCTCAAATACGGTGTATGTATTCATTTCGATTATCCCGTAGATCAGGGCGTAGAATTTGACGAGTTTCTTGAAGAAAAAACCAAAATACAGTTCTTATCTAACCATAAATTCGATCAAGGAGAAATTAACGCCTTATTGGTCGAGGCATGGAATTACCTATGTTTGGAAGAAGAAGAACTCAATAAGTTTTGCGAGGAGGAAAACTTGGAATAACTAAATTATCAAGAAACAACTTTTTTGCTTTGGTTTTAAAAAGGTTTAGGCTCGCGTAAAAATATTTTTTTGCTTGTCGGTTATGGTCTCTGTTTGCCTTTCAAAAGAATCACACGGCTTTCAGGTGTGAAAACGGAAAGTTCAATAGATGTAAAAATCGCTACTTCTTCTGAAGTTCCAACGTAATAAGCCGTGCAATAACCAATGTAGGGTAAAGCAGACCCAGTACAGCGATGAAAACAGAAAGTGAACGAGCAAAGCTATGTTCGGGATACATTTCACCATAGCCCACCGTACTTATGGATACCAAACTAAAATAGATAAAGTTACTCAACCCTGTTTCGTAAGTATCAATTTCTGCAGAATTGGAAAAATTTCCCGGGTGAATAATTTCCATAAGCAAAAAAAGGTAGGCACCTACCAGCGCGAAAAGTAGGTACACATTTACCGCCCCTATGATGCGATAAAAATTCACTTCATAATCGCGAAACAACAGCGCAAAATTGGTTTTGATAAGATATATCAAATAAAGAATAATGATAATCAGCTCTAAATTGTAAAACAACTCGGTCTCCTCATACAAGCGAAGGATTTTAAAAACTAGCACCATCACAAAAAGTAACCCTCCAATAAACCTGAACACACTCTTTTTAACCGACCACACTCCTGAGAATAAAATGGCCATTAACGAAACGTTATACAAAAGCTCACCCGTCTTTAGCTCGTCAATCATCGGACTAAAAACAAACAGGTTCAGAAACAAAAACACAAAAAGGAGCAAAAAACTCACATCCTTTAGCCAGTAATCCTTCAACTTACCTCGCAATTGACGTACTATTCTCATGTCGCAAATGTAATCTGTTTTTGTCACATTATAATCAATGAAGTGGCATCCAAGCACCCCTAAAAAAGATTTTCCGGAGTCTGCGCTCGCACAGCATAATGAGCAAATTGTCCACCTCAAACCTTATTCTCTTATTCCTCGCATTTTCAAAATTCAAACAAAACCTTATTTTTGTGAGCTGTATTTGATGTATTTTGGTCAGAACCCTAAAACCCACAGTCATGAAAAAAGTCTTTACCATCGCACTTCTTTCCTTCTTTTGTGCTACATCCGCCGTTGCACAAACCACTTTTCAAAAAGTAGCGGGCACCTCAGCTAACGATCGCAATTACCACTTGGTAGCCGCTCCCGGGGGGAGTCTGTACGGTACGGGATATA
Source organism: Cryomorphaceae bacterium (assembly GCA_003564735.1). Lineage (GTDB taxonomy): Bacteria > Bacteroidota > Bacteroidia > Flavobacteriales_G > Salibacteraceae > Salibacter. Next base: position 920 of record PXEK01000206.1, on the reverse strand, counting down.
CGGAAAGCGTCGCCGGTAATCAACGAGATGCTTATATCATTAAATACAACCGTTTTGGTGAACCTCAATGGTTTAAAACCTACGGTAACACGGGCGATGAAACCACTTGGGATATCATCACCACACAAAGCGGTGACATTGTAGGTGTGGGCTCTTCCACAAGCTTGGGCATTCCGCATGCCGGAGGCATTATTTCACGCGCCGATAGTAACGGAAACATCATTTGGTCAACCGCCGCCATCGATATGCAAGGTACCGTAAATTACTACAGGGTTATAGAAACCTCAACGGGTCATTTCCTGGCGGCCGGACTCATCGTTCAAAACAATCAAGAGGATATCCTCTACAGTAAATTCAGTGCAACCGGAAACCTCATTTGGAGTAAGGTGGCCGGCACTCCCAATGCTGATGATGAGCTCATGGGAATGATTGAAACAAGTGACGGGCATTATCTCTTTGCCGGCCTCACCGCCAATACGGCAGGTAACGGAGGTATGGACTTTGCAGCACTCAAAACCGATACCGCCGGCAATGTCATTTGGCAAAAGCGATACGGCGGACCTCAAAATGACCGACTCAACACGGTTTATGAACTCAACGGCAGTTACTACTTTGCCGGGTGGGCTCGCGATGTGGGTTTGGGCGGCAATGATGTTGTGGTTTTAAATACCGATACGGCAGGCAACATGAATTGGACCCGCGCCTTTGGTACACCCGAGGCCGAAAGAGCCTTCAATATGCTGTACGACTCCGCCGCGCAATCGTTTCTCATCGCCGGTTACACCGATTTTTCTGATCCCGGCCCCAATAACCGAAACACCTTCTTGCTCAGTATGTCACCCCAAGGACAAATGAATTGGGCACGCAGTTATGGCTCTGACCAAAGTGACGGACATTGGCCTACGGGATTGGCTAAAAAT
>PXEK01000038.1 GCA_003564735.1 Cryomorphaceae bacterium | reverse complement strand
GCTGTTACTCCTTTCGTGATTGGCGGGGCAAATGTTATGGTGGAAAGGTTGTTAAGAGGGGGGAGTAAAATAGCGTCAAATCGCTTGAAAAATGCCTCCGATGTTGAAGTAAATGAGCAGGTTGAAGAACTTCAAGATCATTTGATTATCATCGGTTTTGGACTTAACGGACAAAATGTGGCGCGAGCCGCTCGCTATTCCGATATTCCGTTCATTGCAGCCGAAATGAATCCCGATACGGTAAAAAAGTTTAAAGCCGAGGGTGTCCCTATTATTTTTGGTGAAGCCTCACAGCCACACATTTTACATACGCTTAATATTGAAGAAGCTCGGGTTGTGGTGATTGCGATAAGCGATGCCGAAGCTACAAAATCTATACTGCGTGAAGCCAGAGAAATCAATGATAAGGTGCACATAATAATCAGAACCCGATACGTAAAAGGAATAGATGAGTTGATTGAGTTGGGCGCAGATGAAGTTATCCCCGAAGAGTTTGAAACCTCAATAGAGATCTTTTCGCGTGCCATGCATAAATTTTTGGTTCCGCTCGATCACATTGAGCATCTTGCCGATAAAATCAGAAGCGACAATTACACCATGTTGCGCCCCGGTAGCTTCATCAAAGCGCAAAAGGATGATGTAATTCCCAGGTTGGATATAGAATGTGTAAGAGTAAGCCGAGAGGGTGGCCCGGTAGAAGGTAAAACCGTTATTAAAGCTCAAATTCGTGAGCGATTTAATGTGAGTATTGTGGCTCTCATGAGAGGTAACGAGCTTATTTCTAACATAACCCCCGAGATTAAAATCAGGCGTGACGATTTGCTGTATGTCACCGGCAAAAAACATGATATAGAAACATTTTCCAAAGCAGTTAAATTGCCGGGGAATAATAGGGTGTAATAAGGATGTTTTTTTGAATGAGAAACAGGTAGTGAAAGCTCATTTTTTACAAATCGGAGTTGAAAACGGGGTGTCGCAATAAGCGTTGATTTTAGTAATCGGCTCGTTGTTCGGTAATACCGCAGATATTATTATACATTTGCACTCAAATAATTTCGCATGTTTAAATCGAAATCGGGAATGGTGAAAAAAAATAATGATGTTGACTTGGGTTCGAGAAATCATATTGCTCAAGGAACACAAATAAACGGAGATATAATTACCGAAGGTGATATTCGCATCGACGGCAAGTTGGAGGGTACCGTGCAATCGCAAGGTAAAGTAGTTGTGGGGCCATCCGGTACAATTAAAGGAGAGGTGAAGTGCCAAACAGCGAATATTTCAGGTCGTGTATCAGGAAAGCTCAACGCTTCTGAAATGGTTTCATTTCAAAACACGGGTGTTTTCACGGGAGATATGATTTACGGTAAACTAACCGTTGAACCCGGAGCCACCCTCGAAGGTAATTTTACTATTGCCGGAAAGGTGAAAGAACTTAATTCTAATGAAAAACAAAAAGGACAAGGTAAAAAAACAGGTTGATTCCTTTATCAAGTATTCCTACCTTGCCTTTGAAATGGGAGCCATTATTTTTGTTTTCACCTTTGCGGGTGTTAAAGCCGACACCTACCTTGAAACTCATCCTTGGTTTACCGTTATTTTATCCTTAACCGGTGTAACGGGCTCTCTTTATCGGGTGATTAAGCAACTCACTAAGTCTTGAAAAAAGCCGTTATTTTTACCATCATCACTTTAGTCTCGTTGGGCTTGGTGTTGCTCGTACGTTTTTTACTTTCCTTTTTTGGGGTGATGTCTTCTCACCTCAATTTTGGAGACTACGCACTCATTACCGGTACCACATTGGCCACCTTTTACACCTGCGCTTTTTTACTGGCGCACTTTCCAAAATATGTAGGAGTAGCTTATACGGGAATAGGTTTCGTAAAACTCATTGTTGTGGGGGCTTGGTTCTTCCCGTATATATCTAACCTCAACTCCGAGGTCAAAGTATATGTATTGAGCTTTTTTGCCGTTTACTTTTTCTTTCAGTTTATTGAAGTCATCACACTGGTACGTATACTGGCCAAGCTCAAATTCAAAAAAAGCGAATAGCACTCTCGATTTTCGCCTTTTCAATCCTTAAGCGTCTTTCGTGAAACTCTTGCAGCCGGTTTTCCTGAGTATTTACTCCACCTTCTCCTCCGCCTTCACCTTCTCCTTCCTTGTAGTATTCGTGATTTAACCCGCAACGTCTTTTCAGCTCACAGCTCACGGCTTACAGCTTACGGTTCACGAACCTTTCAGCCTTCACCTCTTCTTCCTTGTACGCCACTCGACTTTACCCGCAACATGTTCCTTGATTGCTCCTCCGTTCCCTGCCCCGAGCCTTCGTGGGTACGCTCTGTTTCTCACTCTGTCTTTACGTCTTTGCGAGAAACATTGCAGATTGTTTTCCACATCCCACGCGCTCCACATACTAAAATTAAACACCCCATCGTTCAAAAGATGCGCTATACATGCACGCCAATACCCCAATTACCACCATATTTGCACAATATAAGGTTACTCATAATGATAAAACTTCTAAGCACACTTTCTTTTCTCCTGCTCAGTGCCGTTGGCGTGCATGCCACAAACCCCGGCAACGACTCCATTAAAACGGTTCCCGATTCCGTGGTTACAGAAGTGCGTCCTTCTTTTTATTATCATTTAGACAGTTTGGTGAATACCGTTTTCTTTGAGCAGTCAGCCTCTAGGCGCAACTCTATGGATACAGCCTTTCCCGAAATAGATAGTATTCCGGTTTTTGCCGATAGCATCGTAAAGCAAAGGTTAGAACAACTCAATAAGCAAACACCTTTTAATGTAGTGTACAATTCAAAAACCAAGGCGTTCATAAAAATGTACACGGTCAAGCGCCGCCAACAAGTCGCCGCCATGTTGGGACTTGCCGAGTTCTACTTTCCGCTGTTTGAAGAAATTTTAGACAAGTACGATATGCCTCAAGAATTAAAGTACTTGGCGGTGGTGGAAAGCGCATTAAACCCCAGAGCGCGATCAAGAGCGGGCGCGGTAGGACTTTGGCAGTTTATGTATTCAACGGGTAAGTTGTACGGACTCGAACAAAACTCTTACATGGACGAGCGAATGGATCCCGTAAAATCAACCGAGGCGGCATGTAAGTACCTCAGTTACTTGTACGGTATTTACGGAAAGTGGGATTTGGCTTTGGCAGCCTACAATTGCGGCCCGGGGAATGTAAACAAGGCCATTCGGCGATCGGGGAAAGGCCTCGGTAATTACTGGGACGTGTATCCCTTTTTGCCGCGGGAAACCCGAGGGTACGTGCCGGCCTTTATCGCTGCTTACTACACCTTTGAGCATGCCGATTTGTATAACATACCCGCAATTCAACCCCTCGCGTTTTACTTTGAAACCGATACGGTACACGTTTCCGCTCCCGTGCATTATGAAGAGCTCAGCCTTCACTACGGGTTAAGTCCGGAAGTGCTTGCCTTTTTAAACCCGGCCTATAAGCGCGATCGCGTACCGGCTTACAGCAATAAAACCTCGGTGCTGCGATTGCCGAAGAAATTCGGTTCTGACCATAAAAATGAATTGGATTCTCTTGCTGCGATTACAGCAAAAAAAGAGGGTAAAGAAAACGACGGTAATTTGAGTAAATTTGCTGAGGACAGGGTCTATTACACGGTGCGAAGCGGTGATGTTTTAGGCAGAATTGCAGGCAGGTACGGCGTTACTTCACGCCAAATTATGGCTTGGAACAATATGCGAAGTACGCGAATTAACATAGGTCAAAAACTGGTTATTTACCCTAAAGGAGGCACCGGATATCAAGCGCAAAAGAAACCGAAAAAAGAAATAACCACTTCTCAAGATGGAGATTATGTTTATTACAAAATACAATCGGGCGATACTCTTTGGGATATAGCTAAGGCTCGCGGCGTTTCGGTAGACGAGTTGAAAAAACTAAACGCCGACCTCAATTCCTCTATGCTAAAACCCGGTACTAAAATAATTGTGGGAACCAATGGGTGATTTTTTAAAAAGTTTCGTATTTACGGTACTCGCCATGCTTTTTGTAAGTTGTGGTGATGAAGACGACGGAAAAAGGTTTTTACCAACGCCTTCGGGACAGCCCGGTGAAGTAGTCATCAAATGTAGCAAAGGTTTTTGGGCAAGTAATTACGGTGATACGCTCCAACGAATGCTGAAAACACCGGTTCACGGTTTGCCTCAACGTGAGTCTTTATTCGATTTACATCACGCTACCGATAACACGTTTAGCAGGGTTTTTAAAACTTTTGGAAATATCCTTATTCTCGAAGTAGATGAGGGCAGGTTTACAAAGCCCGAGTTAAAGGTGGAACGCAATGTGTGGGCACAACGCCAGGCGGTAGTTCGCCTTACGGCATCATCGCGAAAGGAGTTGGGGGAAAGCCTGATGGAGAACATGGATAAAATTATTGAAATACTCAATAAAGCCGAAGCCAATCGCATTGCAAAAAAGCATAAGGATTTGGGTTCTGAAAAAACAAATCAAAAAATTAACGAACTGCTGGGAATAAAATTATACACGCCAAAAGATGCCTATTTAGCTCATGAAGACAGTAACGCGGTTTGGATCAGGGTGGAGCGAACCAAGCGAGAAGGAGGCGTAGAGCACCAAATTAGTCAGGGCATATTGCTGCTTAAAACGCCCTACACCTCTTTGGAACAGCTTAATGATTATGCTATTTATAACTTACTTGACAGCGCCTTGCAAGAGTTGATTCCCGGCCCGGTTGATGATTCATACATGAAAATTGACGAGGTCAACATGGATGTGCGGTTTGAACAGGTAAATTACCGCGGAAAGTACGCGTTGGAAATGACAGGCTTGTGGCGAATGCACGGCTATATGATGGGCGGACCCTGGTATGCGCTGCATATAGTGGATGATGAAAATAACCGACTCATCAGCGCGTTCGGTTATGTGTATGCTCCGCAGTTTAGTAAAAGGGAGTACCGCCGTGAAGTGGAGGCGGTGATTAATTCTATCACAATCAATAATGAATAACAAACCTCCCGAATTAATGATACCAACCAAAAGTGTAAATACACTTCTCATATTGCTGTTACCTGTGCTGTTTATTTGCAGCGGCGCTCAAGCTCAAAAAGTTCTGTTTTTGGGCGGTACCGCACACATCGGAAACGGTGAAGTGGTTAAAAACGCGGCATTGGCCATTGAAAACGGAAGGTTTCTGTTCGTAGAAAACCAAATGTTCAGGCGTATTGATACCGCCGATTTTGATCAGGTGATTCGTTTGCGTGACGTGCACTATTACCCGGGAATTATTGCACCCAACACCACGTTGGGACTTACCGAGATTGATGCCGTTCGCGCCTCACGTGATTTCTCTGAAACGGGCGAATTCAACCCCAACTTACGTGCTTTACCTGCCTTTAATACCGATTCTGAAATCATACCCACCGTGCGTTCAAACGGTGTACTCATAGTGCAAGCCACACCTAAAGGCGGGATTTTTAGCGGCACATCATCCATCATGAACCTTCACGGTCGCACCTGGGAAGAAGCCGTTTTGCATGAGGACGACGGCGCACACCTACATTGGCCTGAGAGGTTCTCAAAATCAGGTTGGTGGGCTGAGCCCGGCCCCACCTCGCGCAACAAAAAAGAAGAGGAAACCATCAAAAAAATCACCGAGTTTTTAGATGAGGCTAAAGCCTACGCCGCAAACCCAAAACCCTTCAACCTGCGCTTTGAGGCGATGAGGGGCGTATTTAGCGGCGAAAAAAATTTGTATATCCACTGCAATCAAGCCAAATCAATCATAAAAGCCGCCTCTTTAAAGCGCGAATACAATATTCCCCGGCCGGTAATCGTGGGCGGCTATGATGCTTACCTTGTTCCCGAAATTCTTACCGATAACCAAATCCCCGTAATTTATAAACGACCGCTTTCACTACCTGAGCGCGAGGATGATGACATTCATCTCCCGTTTAAAATACCGAGTAAACTCTTACAAAACAACATTCTTTTTTGCCTTGATATGAGTGGGGGCATGGAGGCGATGAACCAACGTAACTTACCTTTTGCAGCCGGTGTTACGGCTCCTTACTTTAATGATAAAGAGCAGGTTGTTGCTTCCATAACGGGCAACACCGCCAAAATACTGGGCATTGATGAGCATGTGGGAACGCTGCAATCCGGAAAATACGCCACCTTTTTCATTTCTACGGGTGATATTTTGGACATCAAAACCAACAACGTCATTCGGGCATTTATCAAGGGTGAGTCGATTGATTTAACCAATAAACACACCCGATTACGGGATCAGTTTCAATCGGTTTATGATGATTAATAAGGTAAAATCACGCATTTTACGGCGGTAAATCAATAATTTAACCTGTCTTTTTTTTGGTCAGAACCCAAAAGGCCGGTAGCGAAAAGGCGCTAAATTGGTTTTGAAAACCAATGCTTTATAGTTTTGTTCCTTGGAGGCTACACTCCTTCTGTAATCACTTTTTTTCCTGTGGTGAAAAAAGGAAATAAATATCTACCTTTGCCGCGGTTAATCCCGACTTGTGTGGCAAATTATTTAACAGTGAGTTGAATAACGGCATAAGGCGGATTTACCCCGAATTAGAGAACAGAAGGTTTTGATAATAAAAAGTATCGAGCCACATTATCTTATTCGTTATGCACTTTAAAAGTTTAAAAGCATAATCGGGGTGAAATAATAGAGAGGGGATAATCCTCTCTTTTTTGTTTGTACCCGTGTGGAATATGGTTAGTAAAGAAGAAGTAATCAGGTTAGTTGAAGAGAAAATAGAGGGTACCGACATGTTTGTCGTGAATATATCGGTTTCCCCTAATAATCATATCAAGGTATCGCTGGATGCCGATTCGGGATTGAGTATCGAGCGATGCGTTGAAGTGAGTCGCCACATTGAACACAACCTCGATCGCGAACAAGAAGATTTTACGCTTAACGTGTCTTCACCCGGCATTGATGAGGGAATCAGCATGCCCCGCCAGTTTATGAAAAATAAAGGAAGGGAAATCAGAATCCTCAAAACAGGTGAACACAAAAAGATTGAAGGAGTGCTTAAAGAAGCCGACGAAAAAGGAATAACAATAGAACGAAAAGAAAAACAACGCATTGAAGGTCGAAAGAAAAAAGAGTGGGTAACGCTTACATTTTCTGCAGACTACAATGAAATTGAAGAAGCAAAAATTTTGGTGTCTTTTAAATAACACAATAATGAACACACAGGAGTTAATTGAATCGTTTTCAGATTTTAAAGAGTTTAAGAATATTGATCGAGTAACTATGATGAACATCTTAGAGGAGGTGTTCAAAAGTATGATTGAAAAAAAATACGGTTCGGCCGAGAACTTTGATGTTATTGTGAACCCCACCAAGGGCGACATTGAAATTTGGAGAAACCGCGTGGTGGTTGAAGACGGTGCCGTTGAAGATGACAACGAGGAAATTGCCTACTCTGAAGCCATTAAAATTGAACCCGATTTTGAAATCGGTGAAGATGTTTCTGAAGAGCTCAAACTCGACGAGTTTGGCAGGAGAAACGTGCTTTCCATGCGTCAAAACTTGGTTTCTAAAATATTTGAACTGGAAAAAGACAGCCTGTACAAACTCTACAAAGATCGAGTAGGAGACATCGTTACCGGTGAAGTTTATCAAATATGGAAACGTGAAATATTAGTGCTTGATGATGAGGATAATGAGTTGATTTTACCTAAACAGGAGCAAATTCCGGCCGACTTCTTCAAAAAAGGAGATACGCTGCGTGCGGTTGTGAAAAAGGTGGATTTGAAAAACAACTCGCCGGTGATCATCCTGTCAAGAACCTCTCCCGTATTTTTGGAAAGGTTGTTTGAGTTGGAAGTACCTGAAATTTTTGACGGACTCATCACCATTAAAAACATTGTTCGTGAACCCGGCGAAAGAGCTAAGGTGGCCGTGGAATCATATGATGACCGCGTTGATCCCGTAGGTGCTTGTGTGGGTATGAAGGGTTCCAGAATTCACGGTATCGTTCGTGAACTTCGCAATGAAAATATTGATGTAATCAATTATACTCACAATACCTCACTATACATTCAACGCTCTTTGAGTCCGGCTAAAATATCTTCTATCAATATTGATGAAGATCGTCGTCACGCTGAGGTGTACCTCAAACCCGATCAGGTTTCTCTCGCTATTGGTAAAGGAGGGCATAACATCAAGCTGGCCAGTAAGCTTACAGAGTATGAAATTGATGTTTACCGCGAAACAGATGAAGACCAAGAAGATGTTGATTTGAATGAGTTTTCAGATGAAATTGATGGTTGGATAATTGATACATTAAAAGATATCGGTTGTGATACGGCTAAAAGTGTTTTGGCCATTTCTCGCAAAGATTTAATCACAAGAACCGATCTTGAAGAGGAAACAGTAGATGAGCTGTTACAAATTTTAAGAGCAGAATTTGAGTAAAACCCGTTTGTACATCGGTTTAAATTCCTTTAATTTGTAACGGCAAGAAAATTTTGGATTATTTTTATGGCAAACGCACCAAAGAGATTAAGTAAAGTAGCTAAAGAACTCAACGTGGGTATCTCCACTATTGGGGAGTTTTTATCATCCAAAGGGTATGATATAGAGGCAAAACCCAATACCAAGATTACCCCCGAGGTGTATGAGGTTCTCTTGCAACAATACATGCCCGATAAAGCGGCAAAGGAAAAGTCTGAAGAGCTCAAAAAGAATAAAGAGGTGCTTACGGCCATTTCTATCGAAGACAAAAAGGAGGCTGAAAAAGACGACGAGGAGGAACCGTTTAGCGATGAGGGTGACGGCATTTTTATTAAAAATGTTGGTTCTTCAACAGGCGGTGTGCAAAAGGAATCTCCTAAACCCGAAAAACCGGAGTCGGTAGAAGAACAGGCTGCCGAAACTGAAGACAAAAAAGAAGCGAAAGACGAAGCCCCCGCGGCCAAAGACGAAGCCCCCGCGGCCAAAGAAGAAAAACCCGCCAAGGAAGAAAAAGGTGAGGAAGATAAATATCCGAAAATCGAAAAAACTTCAGAAAATCTATCAGACCAAGAAGGAAAAGGTCCGCGCCTGGTCGGTAAAATAGATTTGGATAATCTTAATTTAAAGAGCAGACCGGACAGAAAGAAAAAAGAAAAACCGGCCAAAAAAGAGAAGCCTACCTCCAAAAAAGAAGAACCTAAACCTAAAGTAGAGAAACAGCCCGAAAAATCAAAGCCTGAAGCTGAAAAGCCAAAAGAAGCTAAACCCGAAAAGCCAAAGGAGCCCGAACATCACAGTACAAAATTTGAAAAGCTCCACGGGCCTAGTATTGTAGGTAAAATTGACCTTCCCGAAAAGAAAAAGAAAAAACCCGTGGCGTCTTCTTCTGAGCAAAAAGAAACAGAGAAAAAGAAGAAAAAACGCAAACGTATTACCAAAGGAGGTGAGCAAGATAAAACCGGCAGAAAAGGTAAAAACGTTCAAGGTAAAAAAGGCGGCTCACGCCATGAATCTACAGAGGAAGAAATCCAAAAGGAAATTAAAGAAACGCTGGCCAGACTAAGTGGTGGCGGTAAAAACAAAGCCGCTAAAATGCGTCGCCAAAAACGCGATGACAAAGCCGAGCAAAGAGCCAAAGAACAAGAGCAACAAGAACTTGAGAAAAAAATACTTAAAGTTACCGAGTTCGTTACGGCCAATGAGTTTGCCAATATGATGGACGTTTCGGTAAATGAGGTGATATCGGCGTGTATGTCGTTGGGTATGATGGTTTCCATTAACCAACGTCTCGACGCCGAAACGCTACAAATTGTAGCCGAAGAATTTGGCTATGAAACTGAATTTGTAAGTCCGGAGGTAGATGAGTCTGTTGAAATCGAGGTTGAAAAAGACGACCCCGATAAATTAAAACCACGCTCACCTATCGTTACGGTAATGGGGCACGTTGACCACGGTAAAACCTCATTGCTCGATTACATTCGTAAAGCAAACGTTATTGCGGGCGAGGCCGGCGGTATTACCCAGCATATCGGGGCGTACAACGTGAAGTTAGACTCGGGCAAAGACATTACCTTCTTAGATACACCGGGTCACGAGGCATTTACGGCTATGCGGGCCCGCGGTGCTCAGGTAACCGATTTGGCCATCATTGTGATTGCTGCCGATGACAGCGTGATGCCGCAAACCAAAGAAGCCATAAATCACGCACAAGCTGCCGATATTCCGATAGTATTTGCTTTCAACAAAATGGATAAGCCGGGAGCCAACGCCGATAAAATTCGAGAAGAACTCTCGCAAATGGATATCCTCGTTGAAGATTGGGGCGGCAAATATCAAGCACAAGAAATTTCGGCTAAAAAAGGTACAAACGTTGAAGACTTGATGGAAAAAGTACTCCTAGAGTCTGATCTTTTGGAACTTCAAGCCAATCCGGACAGACTCTCCACCGGTACGGTAATCGAGGCCGAATTGGACAAAGGGCGTGGTTACGTCACCACATTACTTGTTCAAAGCGGTACTTTGCGAGTGGGCGACTTACTCGTTGCGGGTAGTCAGTTCTGCCGAGTAAAAGCCATGTTTGATGAGCGAGGGAATAAAATTGATGCGGCCGGGCCTTCAAAACCGGTTTCCATGTTGGGCTTCAACAAAGCGCCCGCTGCAGGGGATAAGTTTGTTGAAATGACCGATGAACGCGAAGCAAAAAACATTGCGCAAAAACGCGAACAGCTTCAACGAGAGCAAG
>PXEK01000125.1 GCA_003564735.1 Cryomorphaceae bacterium | reverse complement strand
CCCCCGGCGTCTCCTCCTTGCCCGTTGATGCCTCCGGGTTCACCACCCCCATTACTACCTCCCGTCATTAATGTATCACCGTGTTTTGAGGGCGTAGAACCTAAGGAATTATTTCCGCCTCCCGCGCCACCGCCGGCGACTAATAAAGGTTGTGTTGTTGTATCATCGGTTGACCAAATAAATGAGCCGCCGCCACCGCCGCCGCCTTCAAATATGGTATTGCTGCTTTCACCCTGCTGCCCGACTATAATTCCTAACTCTTGATCTTGGATGAGTTCGAAGGTACCCTCTAAGTAAGCTCCAAAACCGGGGTCGTTCCGTGGCACCGTCCCTCCGGATGCTCCCATTGCCGTGAGTCTCCATTTCCCCGTAGCGGGCACATTCCACAATTGTATTCCGTTTTGTGAGGTTACCTTACCCTCAAGGTTAGTGCCTTGGTAGAAGGTGTCGAGCAAACCTTGACTTGGCCCGGTATTCCCCGTATTATTAGCGGATGAAAAACACCGGGCATTGGGTGGACAAAAGAAATCTGTAGTAAAACTTGTTGCTGCCGTCCAAGCGGTGGTATCACCGCCTAAAGCACAAACTTCTCGAACATAAAAATCATATGTAGTTAATTGGTCGAGACCCGTGATTATTACCGAGGGTGAATTGATCAGGGTACCCGTGTCGGGACTTTGGCCTTGAGGTACTACAGAGTATATCCAATTGTTGCTTGCGTTGGCCGGTGTCCAACTTATTTGTGCCGAGTTCCCCGTGATGTTTGTTATGGTAATATCTGTTGGACTTGATATGCCGGACTCAACCGTGATAGATGTTGTATCATTACCGGGGTTACTATCGGGTTGGCCGTTGGGATTCGAAGTGTGAGCAGATATAGAATATAAGGCCGTGGAAAAATTAAAGCTGCCCAAATTTACTTGCGCTGTTGACGAGCCTGTGCCGCCAATGGTATCGAGTGAAAGGTTAAAACTTGAAGTGGGTTGGGGAACACCGTCCACGCTCCATTCCACATCGAAAGAATTGACTTGATTGATTCCCAAATTTGACACCGTAACTACTACATCGTTGGGGCCGGGACAGAATACTGCCGGAGAGTCGATGGAGGTAACGGCAATATCATTGGATTGTGTGGGAACAAACTCTACAATTACAGAGCCATCTCCCCTGTTAAATGCCTCAATATTATTTTGGTCAGAACCGACGTTGAAAGACCCGCCACCTGCCGAACCTGCGTTGGCATTAAAAGCATTACCTCCCGAATAGCCACCGCCGGGGCCGCTAATTTCCGGAGAGGACATGAATTGACCCACCGAGTAATTATATGATCCTCCGCCACCGAAACCACCCGGAACGGGAATAAAAACTTCAATCATGAAGATTTCACCGTCACCGCCTTCTCCTCCCGAAATAAAACTACTACCATTTTTAGATAGGGAGGCCGAAGGGGGTATATCTCCGTCGCCAATCAGTCCGCCACCGCCGCCTATTCCCGGAGAGGCTTGACCGCCCAAAGTGCCGGTATTCGTGGCTAAACTGTTATTTATATAAATAAATGTATCTGGAATTGCTCCACCGCCACCGCCTGCCACGACTAAGGGCGAATCGTTTTTTAGTGTGACGAAAGTTCCCCCGCCTCCTGAGCCCGCTAACTCATCTGCGCCTTTTTGGCCTACAAGAATTTTAAGGGTGTCTTCAGTAGTTAGAGAAAAAGTGCCTGACATGAGGCTTCCGGCTCCGGCTAATCCTAAAATATCATTTGGGTCGGGTGTTGGATTCATCATTGTTGACGCAACCGCATTTCCTCCTCCGCCGCCAATGGCTGTTATGCGGTAGTCACCGTTAAAGGGCGGACTCCAAAGTTGTATTCCGTCATCTGAGGTAACGTTCCCGTCTAAATTGGTTCCCGAATAAGCTTGGTTCAAGTCGTTTTGATCGGGTCCTTGCCGACCCGTACTTCCTGCGGTTGTGAATACGTAGGCACCCGTATTGGGAACAAAATCGGTTTGAATGTTTTTAGGGCCTAATACTTGTGACGTGTCAGTTCCGGAAGGACATAACTCTGCCGCGAATACATTGTGCGCTCTTCCCGGATCTAACCCCGAAACTTGAATAACCGGGGTGTTGGATAAGGTGAAATTAGGTGCAGTGTCATTGGCACCCGCTACCGCATAAATCCATAAATTATTTGAATCTTCGGGCTCAATCTCAATTTCGAAGTTGCCGGCGGAAAGCTCGGTAATGGTAAAATCGCGAGGCGAAGGTGGCGCGGGCTGTAGAAATGCGGTCAAAGTATCGTTACTATTTGCAGTGTCCTGAACTCCGTTGGGCATGCTCGTCCAAGCAATTATTTCAGATTGACCGGACGGAATATTGTGAAAGCCTAAACTTACGATAGCTGATGACGGGTTTGCCCCCCCCACGGTATCGAGTGGGTTGTTGTAGGTCACCGTGCTTTGAGTGATTCCGTTCAAAGTCCAATTGATATCAACGTTATTGATTTGGTTTACGCCAAAGTTTTGAATGGTAACCTCTATCTCTTGGATACCGGGACAAAAATTTCCTGAAGGTGTATTAAGGGAGGAAACACCGGCATCATTTTCAGAGTTTGAGCAAATGGTGTTGAATTGTACTTGGGGCTTGTAATTCACAGGTTGATCCGGTGATAATACGCACCCCGATCCCGGAGTGTCATTCCTTATGAAAATCATGCCATCGGGTTCGTTGTAAGTTCGTGTTTGGCCTGATTCATCCCAATTCGGTTGCACTTGACTCCAACATACCTCAACAGCTAAGTTATCGACTCCGTTCCAAAAGAAAGAATTATCAAAAATGAGTTCATCCCAACTCGGGTTTGAGGCAGGAGCATACAAGAAGGGAGACTTTACCGTGGTCCACCCGTTATCCCCTAGAGACGAGAAGGCATTATTAGCAGAGGTGTGCTTTAATTTTATTGTGTAATCAGGAATGTTATGAATAGGAGGTGACTCAACAAACCAGGCCAGAGAATTAATTATACATCCTGAATTCAACCCGGCGGCCGAAAGCTCAGATGCAGAGTAAACAATTTGAAGTCTTGATTTTCGAAAGTAAATATTTACCGGCCCGGCTTGGGAAGGGGCGGATACGTCTGTTCCACTGCCTAATTGAACGGTTTGACTAACAAGTTTTCCTTGAGAGAATGCCGAAATAAAGAAATAGATAATCAGAATGTAAAAGTGTCTCATAACATGAGAAGGTTGTTGATGTTTAAATCTGATTTTAATATGATAGTTCGCCTGTATCTTACTTCAAAGATTTGAAATTAAAGTGCAAAAATAACTTTTTATTTTGCAACACCTTCATTTACCGGGCTATAATTACGTGATGTCAAGAGTTGGTCAGCATGGTTCAATAACCGTCATTTCATAATCCGAGTGCGCTGATAAATTTTAAACCCTATTTATATTTAACTATCTTTATGATGTCGTGTTGCGCCGCCTTATTTGACATTTAAATCATTAGTAAGCAATGGATTAAGTTCATTTGTAAATCAGAAAGAGCAAGCCCGGGAGACATTTTGTTCAACTTTTCAAGAAAAAAGATAAACAAATACATGTAGGTACAGATTTTCTTCGTACGTTTGTTCAGCATTTAAGGGAAAACATTAAACAAAACATAGGATTATGGCAAAGTACGATTTTACTGAGGAACTTCTTTCATTGAGAAACCCTCTTAATTATTTCGCTTTACAACTTACGGCAAATGAAGCAGATGCAAATGATCTTCTTCAAGAAACCATGTTGAAGGCAATTAATTATAAGGACAAGTTCAAAGCCAATACCAATTTAAAGGCTTGGGCTTACACGATAATGAAAAACACGTTTATCAATAATTACAGAAGAGCGGTAAAAGCGAACACGATTATTGATCAAACTGAGGACTTGTATTACTTAAATGCAGCAAAACCTTCTGATGAAAATGCCCCCGAAAGTGTTTTTTCGCACCAAGAAATTCAAAAAAAGGTGGCTGAACTGGAAGACGAATATAGAGTTCCTTTCATGATGCACTTTAGAGGTTTTAAATACAAAGAAATTGCCGACGAACTTTCTTTACCTATTGGTACGGTAAAAAGTCGTATCTTTTTGGCCCGACAAAAATTAATGGAAACCCTTAAGGATTACAGGTAATTGAAAAAAAAAGTAGTTGTTATAGGTGCGGGATTCGCAGGGTTGTCCTCTGCGGCGCACCTTTCAAAAAAAGGTTTTGACGTTACGCTTGTTGAAAAGCATAACCAAACCGGTGGTAGAGCCCGCGAGTTTAAAAACGCGGGTTTTACGTTTGATATGGGCCCCAGTTGGTACTGGATGCCTGATGTTTTTGAAAAGTATTACCAAAACTTTGGTCATACCACTGAAGATTTTTACGACTTAAAACGTCTTTCTCCCTCTTATCGTGTTTACTTCGGCGAAAATGATGCGGTGGACTTGCCGTCTTCTCGTGCCGACTTACTACAAATGTTTGAAGATCGTGAAAAAGGCGCGGGGAAAAAGTTAGATAAGTTCCTCGATGAAGCAGCTTACAAATATGAAGTGGGAATAAACAAGTTGGTTTACAAACCCAGTAAGTCGCTTTTTGAGTTTACCGATCCGCGCTTTCTTTACGGCTTATTGAAAATGGACGTTTTTAAATCGCTCCGCTCTCAAGTGAGAAGGCTGTTTAAAGACCCTCACCTCATTAAAATATTAGAATTCCCGGTTCTTTTTCTCGGAGCCATGCCCGACAAAATTCCCGCTTTGTATAGTTTAATGAACTACGCCGACATGGGTTTAGGGACTTGGTACCCGATGGGTGGAATGCACCAAATTGCAAAAGCCATGACCAAAGTTGCCGAAGAGCAAGGGGTTGAAATACAACTCAACAATCCGGTTGAAGGTTTTTCTTACTCGGGTCGCGGAGTGGGTTCGGTTCTGACCAAAAACCGAGAAATAAAAGCCGATGCCGTGGTGGCCGGTGCCGATTATCACCACGTTGATCAACATTTGGTGGATAAAAAATATAGAAACTATAAAAAAAAATATTGGGACTCCCGAACCATGGCTCCTTCTTCACTGCTGTTCTATTTGGGAGTAGATAAAAAAGTGAGTAACTTACTGCATCACAATTTATTTTTTGATTCAGATTTTGAGCAACACGCAAAGGAGATTTACGAGAACCCCAAATGGCCGCAAAATCCGTTGTTTTATGTTTGTGCGCCTAGTAAAACCGATCCCGGCACGGCTCCCGAAGGAAAGGAAAATATTTTTATATTGATTCCTACCGCGCCCGGCCTTGGAGGTGATGATGAGCAAACGCGAGAAAAATACTACGACTTGGTGATGGATAGACTCGAAAAGTTAACGGGCCAAAAAATTAAAGACCACGTGATTTACAAGCTTTCATACGCCGAGAGTAACTTTAAAGAAGATTACAGTGCGTTTAAGGGAAATGCTTACGGTCTAGCCAATACGCTGATGCAAACGGCTATTTTAAAACCTAGTATTGCGAACAAAAAATTAAAAAATCTGTTTTACACAGGTCAGATTACTGTTCCCGGACCGGGTGTTCCGCCTTCAATCATCTCAGGACAGGTAGCGGCAAACGAGATAAACAAACTTTTTAATTAGACGATTATGCAAGCTAAAGCCTTATTTGATGATATTTCGATTCATTGTTCGCGCAACGTGACGAAAAAATACAGCACCAGCTTTTCTTTAGGTATTTTGTGCTTGCACAAAAGCTTAAGAAATCCTATTTATTCTATCTACGGCTTTGTTCGGTTCGCTGATGAAATCGTAGATACGTTTCACGATTACGATAAGGAAGCACTCCTTGAAGAGTTTAAAAAAGACACACACAACGCCATTAAAAACGGAATTTCATTAAATCCCGTTCTCAATAGTTTCCAGCATGTAGTGCGCAGGTTCAATATAACTCCCGATTTAATCAACACATTTCTGGATAGTATGGAAATGGATTTAGATCGAAAAAAATACGACCGCCAGAACTATGAGGAGTATATCCTTGGATCGGCAGAGGTTGTAGGCTTAATGTGTCTTAAGGTTTTCGTTGACGGCGATGAAAAAACGTATCAAAAATTAAAGCCTTATGCCATGAAACTGGGCGCGGCTTTTCAAAAAATAAACTTCCTGCGCGATATGCAAGCCGATTATAAGGAAATGGGACGTACTTATTTTCCCGGTATCGAAATGGAGTGCTTTGACGATGAGTGCAAACTCAACATCGAGCGGGAAATCGAATCGGATTTCCAATATGGATTGGAAGGAGTAAAAATGCTGCCAAAATCCTCAAGGTTTGGCGTTTATGTGGCTTATGCCTACTTTTTCGGATTGCTGAAGAAAATCCAAAACACGCCGGCCAATCGCATCATGAAAGAACGTATCCGCATTGGGAACGACAGAAAAATCGGAATTTTAGTATCTTCTTATATCAAACACAATGTGGGAGTGATTTAGTTCCCTCAATTATCATTATCTCATAAAGCAATACAATTCATAAGCCTTCACAGCGTTTACGCCGGTTTAAATACTATCGATTCTCCTTAGTTGAAATGAACGAATCGTAGGAAATTTTAGCTTATTTCTCGATAATCAATTCATTTTTGCTGACTTTTGCACTGTGATGTTACTTGATTGGCCCGTAAGTTGAGCATTGTAAACATATTAGATAATTAATTTTGAAATTTATGAGTGAGCACGTCGTTTTGGTAGATGACAATGACCAACCTTTAGGTACTATGGAAAAAATGGAAGCACATGAGAAAGCTTTGCTTCACCGTGCGTTTTCTGTTTTTATATTCAATCAAAAGGGAGAGATGTTGATTCACCAACGGGCACATCATAAATATCACTCGGGCGGACTCTGGACTAACGCTTGTTGCAGCCACCCCCGTGAAAACGAAACGCCCCTCGAAGCGGCAAAGCGCAGGTTAGTAGAAGAAATGGGGTTTGTATGTGATTTGGAAAAAGCCTTTGAATTCAAATACAAATCAAAACTGGATAATAACCTCACGGAACACGAATATGATCATGTTTTTGTAGGCACTTACGATGATGTTCCTCCCTTCAATACCGATGAGGTGGCCGATTTTAAATACATTGCGGTAGATAAATTGCTTAAGGATATTGAACAAAACCCTACAAATTACACCGAGTGGTTTAAGATTGCGGTAAATAAAGTCATTGAATTTAAAAACAAAACGTTTTAATTAAGGTTACATAGCCACATGGAAGTTACAGTACACAGAAAGGCACATTTTAACGCCGCTCACCGGCTACACAACCCCGAATGGGATGACGAAAAGAATAATCGCATCTTCGGGAAGTGCAACAATCCTAATTATCACGGACACAACTATGAGCTTGTTGTTAGTGTTACGGGGTCTATAGATGAGGAAACCGGGTACGTAATTGACATGAAAGACCTTAAAACAATTATTAAAGAGCAGGTAGAAAAACCTTTTGATCATAAAAACTTAAATTTGGATACTGCCGAATTTAAAAATTTGAACCCTACGGCTGAAAATATAGCCGTGGTGATTTGGAATAAGATTAAAAAACAACTCGACCCTGCATTTAAACTTAAAATTACACTTTATGAAACTCCCCGAAACTTCGTTGAATACAGCGGAAATTAAAGTTAACGGAAAAGAAAGGTTAACGCTCGACGCAGATGAAATTGGAGATGAACACGTAGGAACTGCCTCTGATACGCCCATGAAGGCCGATGCCTTTGAAATGAGCGATGAGGAAAAAATGGATAAAATCGCTTATCACTTCGGCGAAATTATGGATATCATGGGTCTCGATTTAACCGATGACAGTTTAAGAGGTACTCCCGACCGAGTGGCGAAGATGTATATCAAAGAAATTTTTAGCGGCTTAGATCCCGAAAATTTACCCAACGTAAAGTTGTTCGACAATAAGTATAAGTACAACGAAATGTTGGTAGAAAAGGGCGTAACCGTACACTCTCACTGCGAGCATCATTTTGTGCCGATTATCGGTCAAGCTCATGTGGCGTACATTTCGAACGGACACGTTATCGGGTTGTCAAAAATTAATCGCATCGTTCGCTATTTTTCGAAACGTCCTCAGGTCCAGGAGCGCTTGACTGAGCAAATTGCTGCGGAATTAAAACGCGTTTTACGCACCGAAGATATTGCCGTAATTATTGACGCTAAGCACATGTGCGTAAGCATGCGGGGCATTGAAGATGCTTCGGGCTCTACCATCACTTCACACTACGGAGGCGTTTTCAAAACCAATGATCAAAAGCGGAACGAGTTTTTGAAGTATATCGATATGGATTAAAGCGTAGTTCGCTCTGCGTCCTTACACCACCCAAACTTATACAAATCAAAACTGAGAAGAACGTCTGTTATAGCACGGGCGTTCTTCCTCCATCTACAGGCACGTTAGTCCCGTTGATGTAGCCTGCCGCGGGTGAGGCGAGAAAAGCAATGGCATCAGCCGTTTCTTCAGGCTCGGCCACACGCTTCATGGGCACGGCATTATTCATGTCTTGAAGTACTTCCTCAAAACTTTTTCCTGTTTTTTCGCTCTTTTTCTCAACAATGGAAGTCAGTCGTGATGTATTTGTAGCACCCGGCAACACATTGTTTACCGTAATGTTATACCTGCTTATTTCGTTGGCTAAAGTCTTGGCCCAATTGGCTACCGCACCTCGCACGGTGTTGGAAACGCCCAAATTACTCAGCGGCGCTTTTACCGATGTGGAAACCACGTTAATAATGCGCCCGTAGCCTGCCTTACGCATTAACGGCACGGCAATTTGCGCCAATATATGATTGCAAATCAAATGACTTTGAAAAGCAGCCAAAAAATCTTCGGGTTGTGCGTCAATGATGGGGCCGCCGGGAGGTCCGCCCGTATTGTTCACCAAAATATGCAACTCGGCACGTTTTTCAAAAAACGCTGAAGCCCTTTCGCGAACCTCCTCGTACTTTGAGAAATCTGCAACAATATATCCGTGTTCGGCTCCCTTGGCAGCGTGTAAAGATTGCATAACCTCTTTGAGTTTATCTTCATTTCGCGCCATAAGCACCACACTTGCGCCCATTTTAGCCAATTGCTCTGCCGTTTTTTGTCCAATTCCCTGCGTACTCCCGGCTACCAATGCCGTTTTACCCGTTAAATCTAAATTCATATCCACTGTGTTTTTACGTTCTTGTCAGGGTTCAAAACTAAGGAGAACCGGCGTATTGTAAAGGAGCTCGGGGTTATTTTTATCTTTTTGGTCAGAACCATATAAACGCCGGTATGTTTTTCAATTGTGAAGCAGAAAGTAAACGTGGTTTGGTTAAAGCGCGACATCCGTACCGATGATCATGCGCCGCTTTGTCGCGCCGCCGAAAGTGATTTACCCTGTATTGTGATGTATGTGTTTGAACCTGAGGTGCGCACCGCCAAAGATTATGACGCAAGGCACGAGCGTTTTATCGTTCAGTCGTTGACTGATTTCGAAGGTAGGTTGCAGCGCGCCGGAAAAAGAGTACATATCCTTCACGGCAGCGTCGTAGAGGTGTTTGAAGCCCTTGCCGGTCAATACGCAGTAAACCATGTATATGCGCATTTTGAAACGGGCAACCACATTACGTTTCAAAGAGATGTAGCCGTAAAAAAACTACTTAGCGAAAAAGGAATTTCGCTTAAAGAGTTTAAGCAGTATGCCGTTTGGCGCGGACTCAAAACCCGAAAAGGTCGCGGTACACGCTCAAGTGAATTTTTGTCTCGCCCGCTTTATCAACTAGATTTAAATAGGTTGGAAACCATAGCTTTACCGTCACATGTAACATCCCGCTTTTCAGCAGAGGATATTTTGCATAGGGTTGGGGGCTCTGACCAAAAAATGCAAAAGGGCGGTGAAACGCAGGCCCTGAAAACCCTCAACTCATTTTTTGAATACCGCAGCAGGGGTTATATGAAGGGCATTTCAAAACCCGCTGCCAGCAGGGAGTCGTGTAGCCGACTATCGCCTTATTTGGCGTGGGGAAATGTGAGCATACGGCGCGTGTATCAGGAATGTGTGCAACAGGCGAAAGGGGGAAATGCGAAAAACTTGCTTTTTTTTGCCGAACGACTCCGTTGGCACTGTCATTTTATACAAAAGTTTGAGTCGGAGTCGAGAATGGAGTTTGAAAATTATAACTCGGGCTACAACCGCATGGAAAAGCCGTTTAATGAGGCGTATTTTCAGGCGTGGAAAACCGGAACCACGGGATATCCGTTGGTAGATGCGTGTATGAGAGCGGTGAGGGAAACGGGATATTTGAATTTTAGAATGCGAGCAATGGTGGTGAGTTTTATTACGGCTCACCTGTGGCAACCGTGGCAGCCGGCGGCAGAGTGGTTGGCGCGAATGTTCTTAGATTACGAGCCGGGTATTCATTACCCGCAATTTCAAATGCAAGCCGGCATAACCGGAGTGAACACCATTCGAATATATAATCCCGTAAAACAATCTGTGGAGCACGACCCCCAAGGGGAATTTATAAAAAAATATGTCTCTGAGCTTTTCAATGTGCCGCCGGCCTATATTCATGAGCCTTGGAAAATGCCGCTTATGGAGCAGCAGTTTGCGGGTTGTATGATTGGCGAACACTATCCCGCACCCATTGTGAATTTGGAAAAAGCCAACAAATACGCCGCGGATATGCTGTGGAAAATGAGAAAAGACTCCGAGGTTAAAAGAGAGAGTCGCAGAATTTTGAATCGACACACCACAAGGGGATGACGATTTTTATGCAGTACCGCTCTAAATCATGACGGAGTTACACTTTCGGATTGCAGGGAGCTATTCTTCTTTTTCGAAAATATAGGT
>PXEK01000280.1 GCA_003564735.1 Cryomorphaceae bacterium | reverse complement strand
TTGTAGTTTACTAATGAAGAAGATTCTATCCTTAGAAGAGCAACCTTCGACTGATTTGTATCCTGAAGCAACGAAGGTATCCTCATACCACTTTGATACAACATAATTCTTAGAGTGCTTATTGATAAGTTTTTTCGTTTCTTGAGGTATAGCAACCAAGTCCTGTTCCGTATCTATTAATTTACCGTTTTCAATTTCGATTTGAATGATTTGATAACCGTTAGAGAACATAAATAGAAACCCATCCTCAGTTTTTGTATAATCTACTGTTTTCGTTGGTTTTTTGTCTATCATTTTAGAGGCGATGAACGTAACGTCCCACAACGGATCTTTTGTTTCAGAATCAAATGCCGCGGTAATAAACGCGTTATGTCGATAACCTCTAAGAACGGCTTCTTTCTCACCGTAAATGTCATAAACCGGAGATAATACTTCCAACATGACTACAATCTCCTTTTTATCAACATAAACGTCATGAATCATGGTGTTGACCGTCAGGTTTCCTTTTTTAGGGTTTTTACTTGCTCTAAAAATGCTTTCGTCTTTTACATGTTTATTGAAATATTCAACAACTGAAGGTAGTTCGGTAAAGTCGATGGTGCGTGTTTTTGCACGTCCCTTTGCAGGTAAATCTCCCATGAAGATCCCTGTTGTTTGATATTTTTTCGCGATGTTCCTAATAGCGTTTTCCAAGTGACCACTTGTTCATAACCGGGCATGAAGGTGCCAATGAACATCTCTTGGTCATCATTTGAAACTACTTTTACGTCCGCGGAAAGCAAATCTCCCGCTATATCAAACTCTTTTGGCTTTTTAATTTTTCCTCGAGACGTTGAAAAATGAACGATGGAATGTGTCTCTGATTTTTTTCCTTCTTTCATGTAGTAGAAGTGTTCGGGTTCCTCTTCATCGTATGGGCTATGAGTATCAAGGTAAAAATGTTGACCTTTGATTTTGTCTGTAATAAGCTCAAGGTTTCCTGAACCTAAGTCGGTCTCCATAATGGCGGGCGTTACATCCGGCGATGCCGCAAGTGCATAAGGCCAAAAAAGGGTGGAAATAATACATGTTTTGGCAGTCCATTTTGACTGAATAATATAACCGGGTAATATTATTTTGTCATTGCGTACTATTATGTCCTGAATTTCGAACCTTCCGGTCTCAATGGGATACGTGTCACTTTCTCCTGTTGAGGTGTTGATTTGTAAAAGTTGGGCAAAAGAATTAGATGAATTTGTACTCACTTTGTCTTTGAATAGCGCAAATAAGTACTCTTCATCGTTTATTTCTACCATTTTGCTCAACATCACCATGTGTTTTTTACGGGAGGGTAACTCCTCAGTCCACTCCTGATTGAAGTCGGAATCTAATTTCACAAGGCGCCATATGTTTTCTTTACCTGAGGGGCCGTTAACGAATTCATCGGTTTGATTGAAGTAAATGATGCCTTTATCCCCCGTGGGTACAACAAAGTTTTCAGCACTTTTTTGATCTACGTCAAATGCAACACTTTTTATTGTTTGCTCGGAATAGGTTACGGGAGTGAATTCTTCTTGACTAAATTCTGGTTGACTTTTTGCTGTTAAAGTAGATATTGATAAGATGAGCAGTGTGGTGAATGTTTTCGATTTAATTATATTTCTCATTTGTTATATGTTAGGTTTTGCAATAAACGAAAATTTAATTTTCGAAATTTTCACTGCAAAAAGAAATATTTCCGGCTATTAGTTTTAATTTTTTTTCTCGTACGAATAAATAATTATGGACACTTTTTTTGAGATTGTCAAAAAGTAAACAGCACCCCTACCACCTTCCGTTGTCGTGGGATTTAAATGAATGTTGAAAAAAACAATAAGCAGATTTATTGGATAAACATATTGTCTTAGGCTTTCTGTCTTGAGCCGTTCATGAAAATAGTAAAATAAAACATCCCGATGCCGTACATCACCGTATCCCACATGTCGGCGGTGTAGGCGGTGCTTTTTGTAGGCAGGTAAATTTCAAAGTAAATACTCAATAATACGAAAGTATATAATATGTTGGCGTTATTCAGTGGTTTGGGGTTCTGAATAATAAGGTTTCGTAATTCCATTCCTAAAAATAATAGTATGGGCATGGCGGTAAGGTCATTCAACCAACCGTCTAAAAATGGGGAGGACGGAAGGTGCGGACGCAGCAACTGATTGAGTGCGAAAAGAGCAAAAGGGAGTAGTATGGCCCGGTCTCTCAGCCTATTGTCCAAGAGGTAACCCATACTAAAAAGGTGATGATGGCGTAAAAAATCATTTGACCCAATTGTACTACACGCTTGAATAATTTTAAAATAGGGTGGTCATCATCATTTATGGTAATAAGTTGCGGTTCAAGTGAGTCTTTAAGTCTGTTGCTTGAGGCTTTTACTTTTTTTTCTTCTTCGCGAAGGGTTTTTCCGCAATAGGTGCATTTGTCTAATGAGGGATCTGTCCACTCGCCGCAATGTTCGCACTTAATTTGATGACTCATTTGTTTTTACTAGATTATTTTTTTGATTTTAAGATGATATCCCCCCGGCGATCTTCTGATTGAGGTCGGCCTGATGAACTGCGAACAACGGTGCCCCCAATGATGAGGTTTATACGGGGTTTTTGTTCTTCGGGTTTGAAATGTGACAGAATACTTTGCTTTACCGCATTTAATCTGTTTTCACACATGCGTATGTTATAGCTTACCGAGCCGGTATTATCGGCATAGGCGGTGAGCTCAAATTGTGTGTTAGCGGTTTCGCGCCATTGAGTTACGAGCTTTTCAATTTGTCTTTCTTGATTTACGGTTAGTGATGAGCTGTTGAGGTCAAAGTAAATAACGTCGGTTGCTTTTTGTTTTGTGCCGGGTGTTTTAGCTTCTTTTGCTCGTTCTTTTTGGGCTTCTAGTTGTTGATTGAGGGCATCAATTCGTTGAATGAGGGCTTCAATGTTTTGAGGAAGTGTATCGCTCGCTTTCTCTTGGGTTTCGCGTTTATCCCCTTCAATTTTTGCACTGAGCATGTTTATGCGATTCTCTAAAGCTTTTAAGGCTGAGTCGGATACTTGGACTTTTTCTGCGGGTCGGGGAATCACTTGCCTTACGGTGTCTACTCTCGGTTGTGAGGCCTGCCTTTCGTCCGGAGTTGATGATTCGCGAGCAGCTGCAAGGCTGTCCTCTTGGGCGATTAAGGAATCCAACGCGGCCAGACTTTTTTGAATTTCTTGCTTTTCCTCATCGGTGGTTTTGTCGTCTCTCAGTAAGGCGTAAGACAATGCTGTGATGGCTGCTGTTTGAGCGGCCAAGTTGGCATTTACTCCACGCAAATCGGTACGGGACACTTCTCGTGCGCGCTCACTTTCCTGTTGCAAAATGATGGTTTCCTCTGAGGTTCTGTCTTTGATTATGCCTCGCAGCTCAGCTAATTCTGTTTTTAGTTCTTCAATTTCTTCGTCGCGTGATTCTAACTGTTTTTCTGTTTGTTCTTTTTTACGTTGTTTCGATTTTTCAGATTCCTGTTTAAGCTCGTCTATTTGCTTTTGCAGTTCACGAACGCTTTCATTTACTTTGGTGTCGGCTTGATTATCTGAATCTACTCGTTTTTCTGCAGATTTCTCTACGAATGCCGTTTCACGATCGAGAGTATCTTGTTTGCCAAAGAAAACGGTATCTCTTTGAACACTGCGTTGCGCGGGTTTCATGTTGCCGGGCAGGTAATAGGTTTGGGTATCGGCACCTATAATTACTTTTGTGGCACTTCCGGCGTTAGAGTCAACAACAACTTCACGTTTTCGAATATCACTCATGAGCAGATTGAGACTGTCAACAACGCCAATTTTTTCATTGAGCCTTTCCTGTTTGGTTTTTTCCTCTTTGTTTAATTCTCGCAGGATTTTGCGTTTTTCACCGGCCTCCATATTGGTATCTGCCTCAATTTCGTCGATTTTTACACGAAGTGCGTCAAGTTCACTTTCAATTTGCTTTTGTTGCTGCACTTCATCGCGCAATTGTGATTGAGTTTCGCTAATTTCCAGTAGTTTGCGCAATTCAAAAAGATGTTCGTTGGTTTGTTGTTGAAATTTAGAATCGTCTTGCTGAACAACGGCAGCATAATTGAAGACATTGAGTGTGGTGTGTATTGGTGACTCGGCTTTTTCGGTTTTTGCTGTATCGGCAACGGTAGTATGGGGGCGGGAGATGTCGTAAATGCCTTCACCGGCTTCATACTCATCAATTCCGTAGTTATGCACTGTGGGGGCTCTAAAGCTTTTTTCGCGATACCCGAAATTGTACTTTAGTGTAACCCCGTGGTAGATGTATAAATCGTTGTGGTTTACAGTTCCTCTTTGGTTTCCGCTGCCGGGTTGTGCCGGGAGTGAGGCAAAGGCTTGCTCGGGCGAGTCAAAGGATGCGGGGTAATTGCCGCTTACGTCATCTAAAAAGTCGTTGTTGGTGTAGTTGACGAAGCTTTCAATGTTGAGGTCGAGCCTTCGGGACAGCCTAAACTTTAGTCCCAGGCCGAGCTGTGCATACCAACCTTCAGTGAGGTATTGTTCTTCATTGGTGCGAATTTGTGATAAATCGGTTTCAAAGTTGCCGTTTAATTGGGGGGTGCCGGCGGAGTAATCGTAAAAGTTGCCGTTGTCATCACGTAAGTCACCCGAAACGTCAAAGTTAAACCAACCGGCACCGATGGTGAAGTAGGGGGCGAAGAAGGCTTCCTTACTGAACAGTTTATCGTTGTCGGTTTTGAAAACCAGTGACAGTCCCACATCAGTAAGGGTGGTGTTAAAGTTGAGCGCGCGTTGAAATTCGGGAGTTCCCGTGTTGAGGCCGCCGC
Organism: Cryomorphaceae bacterium; assembly: GCA_003564735.1. Classification (GTDB taxonomy): domain Bacteria; phylum Bacteroidota; class Bacteroidia; order Flavobacteriales_G; family Salibacteraceae; genus Salibacter. The sequence goes on along the minus strand of PXEK01000280.1, from coordinate 6,164 downwards.
TTCTGTCTATGTACAGGTCGCTACCTGCAAATTGGTAGTTTCCCGCACTCAGCATCACGCCTGTGGTGGGGGTAATTTGCCGCTCGAGTGTGAGACGATAAGAGGGGCGGTCAACATAATTGGAGTTGTAGCTGAAAAGTCGAGCCGCTTCATTATAATCACTAAGGTAGTCAATTCGGAACGGGGACAGGTCACCGTAGTAATTGGTGAATCCGCCCGATACACCCAGTCGCCAGTTATAGTTTCCCTGTTGTGCGCTAAGGGTTAGGGTTCTGACCAAAATAACGCTGATGATAAGGATTTTTTTAAGGTACGAAAGGTGCGTAATCATCAAGTTTCTATTTACGATTGAAGCCTAACCACATGTTGAGTTCGAGGGCAATGCCCACAAAGGGGTAAATTTTTATGTTTTCACTTACCTGATTGTTCATATTCGTGACCTCCTGTGAAGCAACCATGGCGCCTGCGTTGAAGCGAAATATTTTGAGCGTTTTGAAGCCCAAAGCGGCGTAGAGCGGCCTACCCACCAGTGGACCGCTTATGAGGTTGCCGTCATTATCGTTCATGTTTTGAGTCATCAGGCCTGCTGAGAATGAGGTTTTACTCAAAAACGGGTGAAAGGCCAGTTTTCCCAACGGAATGGAGATGCCGGCATAGGGGGAAACATCGTAATCCAAGTTACTGAATCCGCCGCCGAGCGGCGCGCCGGCGTATCCAAAATTTAGAGCGATATAATTGGGTGTATTTTCAGTGGCTTGATTTTGAATTAGGCGCGTATCGGCCAGCACGAACATATCGCTGTTTAGGTACTGCGAGGCTTCACCCTTGACTAAACTCACCAATTCATCAATAAGCTGCTTGGCGTAATTAACTCGCGTACTATCTTTGTTTTTACGACTTCCGAATACGTTAAAGCGCGCACGTTTAAGATTGGCGCCTTCAATTTGATCTATTTTTTGAGCGACAATATCGCTGAAGCCTTCGAATTTAGCATGGGTGCCGTGGCGGTAGTTATTTACTCCGTCACCCATGATTTTATTGAGGTTTTTCATCATTTCGCGTTTCCCGCTCATGACGCTAAAGCTTCTCCTGCGCACTTCAAAATTAGCGTTGATGTAGGCTTCTAAGTTTTTGTGAACTCCCGCTTCCAATCGTTGCATTTGGTTTTGTCCCGCTTTCACAAAGTACTTAAAAACAAAAGTGTAGTTATCATTTCCGCGCAGCGGTTCAGCCACTTTGAGTCCCCACTCATTTACCTCGAAGTTGAACGGTTTTTTCCAGCTATAACTAAAATGGGGGTTTCCTCTTTGCTCTCCCCTGTGAATATCCACCTCCACAAAAACCACATTATCGGGCAGGTTGCTTCTTAATTGAAATGGGGTTTCCGCCGGCAGAGGCGAGCCCTCGTTAAGTGTATTTTGAACCACATCATAATAAACGGTACTCGTTTGTGCAAAAAAGCTGAGGTGGACTAAAACAAGTGAGAAGATTAAAAGTAGAGTTTTATTCATTTGAAGTCTGTTTTCAGGTTGCAAATATACGATTTACAGGTATAATGTTGGTTTGTGGCTCACTCTGCAAATTCCCGGGAATCTTTAAAACCCGGTTGTTACTTCAGCCCAAAAAAGGTTCATACCCGAATTGGGAAGCGATAACAGAGACTAGTTGAGGTCGGGATTTTGAGGGAAATTACTCAACACTTCGTACTTTTTACCGTGCCGGGCTAATATGCTTTTCCACATTTGGTCATCGCCGATTAAAGCGGTGGCTGCATCTCCGGGTAGCACAATCCATGATTTTTGGTTTATTTCGCTTTGAAGTTGCCCCGCGCCCCAACCGCTGTAACCCGCGAAAAACTTCATTTTGTCTTTGCTCACTGTGCCTTGATTGATTTCAGCCGTGATTTGCTCAAAGTTGCCACCCCAAAAAAGGCCCGGCAATATTTCCATACTGCCTTCAAATCTATTGCCCAGAGCGTGGATATAAAACATCTCGTTCAGGGAAACAGGCCCTCCCGAGTATAAGTGGAAAGGGGTAGAGGTGAAGGTTTCCAGCACATCTTCGGGTTTGATATCCATAGTTTTGTTCAGAACCAAGCCAAAACTTCCTTTATCGTTATGTTCGGTGAGGAGAATAACGGTTCTGCTAAAATTGGGGTCGGGGAGGAAGGGTTCCGAAACTAAAAACATTCCCTTTGCGGGGGCGTACCGATCAAATTTTAAATCTTCAAAGAATGAGTTGTCCAGCATGGGATGTGATTTTTTTAATGAGTTTCAAAGATAAACAACTTCACACTTTTCAATGTTCGCGCTGCTCAAAGTTATGAACAACGATGTACTTTTGGGAGATGAATTTTTTAGCGCATTTGTATTTGTCAGGCAAAGATGATGAGGTGATGGCCGGTAACTTTTTAGGTGATTTTTGCACGTCAAAGCAAATAGAACGATTCACGCCAAAAATGCAAACCGGTGTAGAGTTACACCGAGAAATTGACAACTATACCGATGCTTCGCCTGAGTTTAAAAAGGTTTTGGAGTTGCTTAGGCCCACGCAGGGTAAGTACAGTCCGGTTGTAGCAGATATTTTATTTGATCATTTTTTAGCTTCGGAGAGTAAGTATTTCAGCGGTGCCGGGCTGCGTATTTTTTCGCGCAATTGCGAGGCAAAGTTGGAGCGGCATTTTGATTATTTCCCGGCGAAAGCTCTGCATTTTTATCATTATGCCAAAGAAACTAATGTTTGGGAAGCTTATGCAGATATGGAAGGGTTGGAGCGGGTTTTTTACGGTATGCACCGGCGGGCAAGTTTTGATAACAACATGAATAATGCAGTGTTGGATTTACAGAGACACTATTCAGAACTTAAGGCGCTGTTCGAGTCGTTTTTCCCCGGGCTCGAAGAGCACTGCTTGGAATTTCGCAAATTGAGGAAAATTAATTGATGAAGAGAGCGCGAACAACCGGTGTTCGCGCTCTTCTATGTTTAATCTGCACTGAGCATTACCGGCATACCGTCTTTGCCGTTGCCCATGATGACGATTTTGGAGTTTTCAGATTCTGCAATACGCTCCGTTGCTGAAATGGCCTTTTCTTTTAAGATTTTATCTGTAAGTGATGCATTTAATATACGGTTTGCCTCGGCTTTACCACGAGCCTCAATTTCGATTCTTTCAGCTTCTTTCTCGGCCTTTTGCTTCGAGTATTCTTTTTGTTGAATGGCCTGTTGTTCAGTTAATTTACGCTCAATGGCGTCCCTGATTTGGTCCGGAAGCCGGATAGACCGAATCAACAATGCGTCCAAGTCAATATAATTTTTTTGTAAAACAAGCGACGTGCGGTCAAAAATTTGTTGCTGAATTCCTTCTCGATCAGTGGAGTAAAGTTCCTCCGGTTTGTATTTTCCTATAACCTCTCGAGTTGCCGAACGCACTTCGGGAATAATGATTTTCTCCAAGTAATCTGCACCCACTTCATCAAACAAAAAACCTATTTTTTCTTCTAACGGTCGGTATCGTACCGACATCTCCAAGCCTATCTTAAGTCCGTTGGAGGAGAGCACCTCCATACTTTGTTCTCTTTCCTTCTTTCTAATTTCGAAGGTGATGTTGGTATTCCAAGGTACTTTGAAGTGGAGTCCTTGGGTGTAAATTTTTTCTTTGTCAAGCCCGCCTGATAACGGCCTGTACATCACAGCTCGTTCACCCGGTCCCACGCTAAAAAATAGGGAGCTGGAAAATGCGATGAGAACAACTAAAGCCACCCCTATGATGACGATAGCACGTATTAATTTGGGATTGTTTTCCATGATTTTGATTTTTCAAAGTTTAGTATTGCGAAAGTAGCACATAAAAGTTGATTAATGATAACCCGTTGGGAAACCAAGTGTTTTGTCTAAAACTGTTAATAGTACCGAGGTATTTGTTAAACCGGGAATTCCATTGAGAATAGTTGTTACCCTGTTAATCGTATACTTTCTCTGTATTTCAATTTGAGCCTTAAATGAGCAACAAAATGTGGTGTAGTTTTTTGCATGTTGTTGTTTAATGTTTGCTTTAAAGTTTGTGATGAATAAAGTATTGTAACCCCCATTTGTTCGCTAACCTTCTTTACTTTTGCGCGCAGACGACAGAAAGGCATGATAAATGCATACAATAGAGCATTTGAGTGTGAGGAATTATGAATTAGGTTTTAACCGCTTCATTTTGAGGAAAATATCAGTATACTTATCTTTAATCGTGATATGGTTTGCTTTTACGGGATCATCGCGAGGTGTTTTAAAACAGTTTGGACAGCCCCCTGAGCCTGCCGAAATGCAAATAAGAGCGCAAAACAGTATTTACAAAGAAGGAAGGTTTTATAATACAATTCCTACTGCCAATGGTGATGCACAAGAAATGTGGATGTTGACAAAAAGGTACCTCAATCGCGATGTACAAAAGGAACCTGCGGGCGATGTCAATTTCAATGTCAAAAATGAACTTTTACTGCGTGACACCGGTATGTTGCATCTCAATTGGATGGGCCATTCCTCGGTGTTGATGGAGAAAAAGGGGATGTACATTCTCACCGATCCCGTTTTTGATCGCGCTTCTCCCGTTTCATTTGCGGGGCCCGACCGCATGTTTCCTTCCCCGATTAGCGAGGAGGAAATGCCCGACCTTGAAGCGGTAATTATCTCACATGACCATTACGATCACCTGAGTATGCACACGGTCAAGGATTTAGAGCCGAAAACCAAGTTTTTTGTAGTGCCGTTAGGTGTGGGATCCCACCTGCGTTTTTGGGGAATTCCGCCCGAGAAAGTGGTGGAGTTGGATTGGTATGAGAAATTTGAATTTGACGATATTGTAATCACAAGTACTCCCGCTCGACACTTTACGGGACGGGGCTTTACTAATAACAATACGCTTTGGGCTTCTTTTGTGATTGAATTTAACGGTTGCAACGTTTACTTTGGCGGTGACTCCGGTATATTTCCGGGTTACGAAGAAATAGGCGAAGACTTTGGTCCGTTCGATATTTGTTTGATGCCCATTGGAGCTTACGATAGCGCGTGGCATGACTTACACTTGTTTCCTGAAGAAGCCGTTGACGCTTTTGAAATGCTCGGGGGCGGACTTTTCTACCCCATACACTGGGGAACGATAGATTTAGCGCCACACAGCTGGTACGACCCCATAAAGCGATTAATTCGCAATTTACCCGACAGTTATAAGCGTTTGGTAACTGCCGCTCCCGGCGCTTGGGTAGAGGCTTTTCCCAACCCCAACAATCACGATTGGTGGTTTCAATATGTGCAAGGGCATAATTTTAATACCATCATTGATGACGACGATGAGGTAGATGATGCTTCAGATACACGATAGATGCGGAGTGTTTTATTTGTTGTGGTAGCATGTCGGGGAGTGTTTGCAGGACGAAACAACTCATCTTTAGCCGCTAGTTTTCCTGTTATTTGATTAATGTCGATATGGGCAATCCGCAATTTTAAAACGTCCATAAATTCGGAAATAACCGTCAATATTCATTTGTTTATTGTGTGGTCAATGAAATCTCGATTTATGCTTTTGAACCTACCTCGAAAATGGTCTTGCAAAACCGGGCGACAAATTAATAGTTCTCAAAGCGGGTGTTTTTTATTGTTTAACTTTAAAGAATTCAAAGGATTCGAGTTTTTAAAGAGTAGTGTTAATCATTACTTTTTAGATAGAAGGTAGGCCAAGGCCTTGCCCCCTTGAGGTTGTTAGATGTGATCTACCTGAATTTAATAGCCCTAAATAATTCCTCTTTTTATATCTTTGTTTTAAGTTTTTTCGGAAAATGTATGAATGGGGCGCATGCCCAAGAAAATTATATGAATCGGTTTTATTATCAACTATGCCAACAGTACTAAAGGTAAACGGATTTCGTTTTTATTTTTACAGCAATGAAAGCAACGAGCCGTGCCATATACACGTTGAAAAAGCAGATGGAAATGCTAAATATTGGTTAGATCCTGTTGCCGAGGTTTATAGTTACGACTTTACGGTTCAGCAGCGAAAGGATATTGCACGACTGATAAATAGTAATAGTGAAAAATTTAAAAATGCCTGGTATGAATACTTCAAATAATATGAGTGATAAATCGTCAGATGATCCTGTGGATCAATTAATTTTTGACCATAA
>PXEK01000128.1 GCA_003564735.1 Cryomorphaceae bacterium | reverse complement strand
GGCACCATCGTTTTTCCCAAAACGGGCTGCAAAAGTAGTAATATTTTTTTACGACAAAACTTTTACGTGTTTTTTATTTGAATTTTCCTTCTCAGGGAAAAAGCGTGTCTGTTGTAGGTTTTTATTCTAATGATAATGTTACTTTTACACTCAAGTTTAGTTCTGTATGATCGAAGTTTTGAAGTGTTTGATGAGTGTGGGATTATGATTATTCGCAAACTTTTTATTTATTCGCATTGAGTTTGTTGAAAAGTTGTACTTTTGCAAGCCCTTTATGAACACTGAAAAAGAACTGTATAACGACTACAGTATAAAGATATCTTCCATAGCTCAGGGAAAGCAAATGTTGAACTTTGACGTTCCTCGCGATTTTTTTGAGCTTTTGTTTGATGATTCCGACTTTTCGGGCACATTCAAACTGGAACTGATTCTTGACCGAAACAACCACGTGTTTAATTTGGAGTTCTTTTTCAGCGGGAAATATTCGGGGAATTGCAATCGGTGTTTGGCGCCCCTTGAGCGCGATGCTTCGTTTAATGAGGCAATGGTGGTTAAGGAGACTGAATACGGGGAAGGTGAGGATACCGACGAAATTATTTTTATAGACATCAAAGATGAAAGCATCAACATAGCACAGCTTATTTATGAGTTTTGCAGGGTGCATTATCCGTTGAGGTTTATTCATGAAAATGAAGGCGATTGCGACCAAAGCGTTATTGATAAACTCAATGCGGACGAGGAAGAAAATACAAGTGAAACTGAGGTTGACCCGCGTTGGGCAGCCTTGAATAAGTTAAAGTAGAATACGATTATAAACGGCATATTAAATTGAGATACTATGGCACATCCGAAGCGTAAAATATCAAAAACAAGAAGAGACAAAAGAAGAACTCATTACAAGGCTGAAGTTCCTACCGTGGCAACATGCTCAACAACGGGTCAGCCTCACCTTTTTCACCGCGCTCACTGGCATGAAGGTAAACTTTATTACAGAGGTAAAGTGGTAATGGAAAAAGAAGTGACGGTTTAATCCGTAACTTTTTTCTACATTTGAACTTTTGAAATTATTTTTTTAGGATTTGTGCATCCAAGGGCGTAATCCCGTCGGATTGAATTGCTTTGTGTTCGGGTAAGGCCGATACCTCTGTCGGGTTGGGGTTCTGACCATAAAAAGGAACTCGCAATAACGTACTATTTGATGCGGATGTAGTGTGATAGGACGGTTTCGTTTCAGCATGGTCGGAAATGACTTCTTGTCTTGGTCACGCACATTTTTTAGAGAACCTCCTGAGTTTGAGGTTTTGTTTTTTTTAAAAAGTTCAATCACAACAAAATTATTCAATGGTTACAATCGGATTGGATACCGCAGGAGGTGATTTCGCACCGGAAGCCAACATAAAAGCCGCATTGAGTTTCGTTAATGATGATGAAACACAAGGTGTGAAGGTTGTACTTTTTGGAGATAAAGGTCAAAATATTAAGGATATAGAAAGAGAAGGGGGAGACCCTTCTCTTTTTACGTTTATAGACTGCGCTGAAGTTATTGAAATGGGAGATAATCCCGTAAAGGCTTTTGTAAGCAAGAAGTCCTCCTCAATAGTTAAGGGTTTTTTGGCCCTCGCTAAAAATGAAATTGACGCTTTTTGCAGTACGGGAAATACCGGTGCTATGTTGGTGGGAGCCATGCAGGTGGTCAAAGCCGTGCCGGGAATCATTCGTCCGTGCATCAGTAGTGTATTGCCGCAAGCAGACGGTACTTATAGTCTTATTTTGGATGTGGGCGCCAATGCCGATTGCAAGCCCGATGTACTGTATCAATTTGCTTTAATCGGTGCCTTGTATTCCAAAGTCGTATACCAAGTGAAAAACCCTCGTGTTGCTTTACTCAATATAGGAGAAGAGGAAGAAAAAGGTAATTTGCTTACGAAGGCTGTTTTCAATCAACTCAAAACCTGCGAAAAGATTAACTTTGTGGGAAATATTGAGGGGAGTGATTTGTTTGCCTCAAAAAGTGATGTTATTGTGACTGATGGTTTTACAGGAAATGTTGTGCTGAAACAAGCCGAAGCTTTTCACTCACTTACCGTAGGGAGAGGAGTAGAAGATCCTTTCTTCGATAAATTTAATTACGAAGGTTACGGGGGAACGCCGATTTTGGGAGTTAACTCCAATGTTTTAATAGGTCACGGTAAATCAAGTGTGCCCGCTGTGAAAAAAATGCTTAAACTTGCGGCACAGGTTAGTGAAGTAGATTTACCTTCAAAAATTAGCGAGTTTTTTAATAATTATGAGTAATCTCAAAGCGGCTATAACAGGAATAGCAAGTTTTTTGCCCGAAAAAGTCTTGACCAATCAAGATCTTGAAAAGATGGTGGATACCACTGATGAGTGGATCATGACCCGAACGGGAATAAAAGAAAGAAGAATTTTAGCAGACGGCTTGGGCCCTTCAGATATGGCCGCGCCGGCGATTGAAGAGTTACTCGAAAAAACGGGTACGGCAAAAGATGAGGTAGATTTAATATTGTTTGCCACCGTTACTCCCGATTTAATTTTTCCCGCTACGGCGAATATCACCGCTGATAAGGTGGGAATCAAAAACGCTTTTGGTTTTGATATTAATGCCGCGTGTTCGGGATTTATGTATGCCCTGAATACGGGTGCTAAATATATTGAATCGGGAAGTTATAAAAAGGTTATTGTAGCGGGTTTTGATAAAATGTCGTCAATTATCGATTACCAAGATCGTACAACATGTGTTATTTTTGGAGACGGCGGCGGAGCGGTTATGCTGGAACCCACCAATGACGGAACGGGAATTTTGGATTCCGTGCTCAAAAGCGACGGCTCGGGAAGGCATCACCTTCATCAAAAGGCCGGTGGTTCAGTAAAGCCTCCCTCTGAGGCCACTATTGCCGCTCGTGAGCATTTTGTGTATCAAGAAGGACAACCCGTTTTTAAGTCGGCGGTAAACAACATGGCTGATGTATCGCGAAAAATTATGGAGCGAAACGACTTAAAACCCGAAGATATTTCATATCTAATACCGCATCAGGCTAATTTGAGAATTATAGATGCCACACGGCGTGCCATGGATTTGCCCGAAGAAAAGGTGACCATTAACATTCACCGCTACGGCAATACCACTAACGGCACTATTCCGCTGTGTCTTATGGAGTGGGAAAAAGAATTTAAAAAAGGAGATAATATCGTACTTGCCGCATTCGGCGGCGGCTTTACTTGGGGCAGTATTTACCTCAAATGGGCGTACTAAACAATAAATAAAAACTAAATCAATAACTTATGAATTTAGAAGAAATTCAGTCACTCATTAAATTTGTTTCAAGATCAGGAGCTGAAGAAGTAGAGTTGGAAACGAAGGATGTTAAAATCACTATTAAGGCACCCTCGAAAAAAAGAGGAAAGGCCGCAGCCGAACAACAGAGCCAAGTAGTGCATCAAGTTCCTGTAATGCCTCAAATGCCGGCACAGCAGCCTATGCCGCAGCAAGCGCCCGCACCTGCGCCTGCTCCTTCAGCCCCTAACGAAAAACCGGCCGGCGGCGGTTCAGGTGATAGTGATGACTCAAAATACATCACCGTAAAATCACCTATGATTGGTACTTTCTATCGCAGGCCTTCTCCCGATAAGGATGTGTTTGTTGAGGTGGGCGATGTGATTAAAGAGGGTGACGTAACTTGCATCATTGAAGCCATGAAATTATTTAATGAAATAGAAAGTGAAGTGAGCGGTAAAATAGTGAAAATACTAGCCGAAGATTCTTCACCCGTTGAGTACGACCAGCCTTTGTTTTTAGTTGATCCGTCGTAAGCAATAGATTATTGCACAGTTAAATTCATTAAACTTCAAACGTTTTGGCAAAGAAAAAAATAAAACTATTCAATAAAATACTGGTGGCCAATCGCGGCGAAATCGCACTGCGTGTGATTCGTACCGCCAAGGAAATGGGAATAAAAACCGTTGCCGTTTACTCGTTGGCTGATGCCGACAGTTTACACGTGAGGTTTGCCGATGAAGCCGTTTGTATCGGTCCGGCCGAAAGTTCAAAATCATATTTGAATATTCCCAACATTATTGCCGCGGCGGAAATTACCAATGCCGATGCCATTCATCCGGGCTACGGATTCCTATCTGAAAACGCCAAATTCTCAAAAATTTGTCGTGACCACGGTATAAAATTTATAGGCGCCGCTCCCGAGCACATTGAAAAAATGGGTGACAAAGCCACGGCAAAATCTACCATGAGAGAAGCCGGAGTTCCCTGTGTACCGGGGTCTGAAGGGATTTTAGAATCATTGGAAGAGGCTAAAAAAACTGCCGCTGAAATAGGTTATCCCGTTATGATTAAAGCCACCGCGGGTGGCGGGGGTAAAGGTATGCGCATGGTGAAAGACGATGAGTCCATGGAAAAGGAATGGGAAAGCGCTCGAAAAGAGGCTGCCGCAGCCTTTGGCAACGATGGAATGTATATGGAAAAGTTCATCGAGGAACCGCGCCATATTGAAATTCAGGTTGCCGGTGACCAACACGGTAATGCGTGTCACCTCTCTGAACGCGACTGCTCCATACAAAGGCGTCACCAAAAAGTGGTAGAGGAAACGCCCTCACCTTTTATGACCAAAGAATTGCGTAAAAAAATGGGAGAAGCTTCCATCAAAGCGGTTGAGGCTATCAATTACGAAGGAGTGGGAACCATTGAGTACCTTGTGGATAAACACCGCAACTTTTATTTCATGGAAATGAATACGCGTATTCAAGTGGAGCACACCATTACTGAGGAGGTAATCGACTACGACTTAATTAAAGAACAAATTAAGCTTGCGGCGGGTGATAAAATTACCAAAAGAGAGCACTTGCCCAAACTACATTCTATTCAGTGCAGAATTAATGCCGAGGATCCCGCTAACAACTGGCGACCCTCACCGGGTAAAATTGAAGTGTATCACGAGCCGGGTGGCCACGGCATCAGACTCGATACCCACGTTTATGCCGGATATACCATACCGCCGCATTACGATAGTATGATTTCTAAATTGATTGTGGTGGCACAAACAAGGGAAGAAGCCATCGCTAAAATGCGAAGAGCGCTTGATGAATACATTATTGAAGGTATAAAAACTACAGTGCCCTTTCATGTGGCCCTTCTAAAAACCGAAGCCTTTAATAAAGGTAACTTCACCACGAAATTCCTCGAGGAATGGGATTACAAAAAAGATATGTAATGCCTAAGTTCAAAGATATACTCGCAGCAAGCCCGATTTTTCGGGCTTGTTTGGTATTATTCTTTTTCGATAATTCCACAAGCAAAAGAGGTATATATAGTACTTTTACGCCCGCAAAATTGAATTACCAAAAAACCGTATGAAGCTGTTAGAACATATAGGCAGGTTCACTTTGTTGATGCTCAACACATTTAAAGCTCCCGAAAGTTGGAGGGCTTTGAGGCAGAATACGGTGAATGAGATGTATAACTTGGGCATCAAAAGTTTGGGTATTATCGCCATCATTTCAGCTTTCATGGGCGCGGTAATTACCATTCAAACCGCAACAAATTTAGAATCCGGTTTTATTCCGGCATCAACCGTGGGTTTTGCGGCCAGACAAAGTGTTGTTCTAGAATTTTCTCCAACTATTATTGCATTGATTCTCGTGGGAAAAGTAGGTTCTAATATCAGTTCTGAAATTGGAACTATGCGGGTGACCGATCAAATCGACGCTATTGAAATTATGGGAATTAACAGTGCCAATTACGTTATTCTGCCCAAAATTATTGCCGCTATACTGATTAATCCGTTTCTCATTACGCTGAGTATGGGAATTAGCGTAGGCGGTGGTTACATCGCGGGCGTATATTCAGGTTTGGTAAGTCCTTCCGATTTTGTGTACGGTGCCAAAATGAATTTTAAAATGTACTTTTACTTTTACGCAATGGTGAAAACCGTTGTATTCGCGTTTATCATTACCGCAGTGCCTGCCTATTACGGCTACTTTACTAAAGGAGGCTCGGTAAATGTAGGTAAAGCAAGTACTGAGGCCGTTGTGGCCGGCAGCGTTGTTATATTACTGCTCAACTACATTCTTACCCAACTTTTGCTTATATGATTGAGGTACAGGGATTACATAAGTCGTTTGGTGATGAAGAAATTCTTCACGATATCAATTTTGATTTTAAACCGGGTGTTGTAAATGTGATTATTGGCGGAAGTGGTTCCGGGAAAACCGTTTTAACAAAGTGCATAGTGGGGTTGTTTGAGCTCACCAAAGGGCAGGTACTTTATGAGGGAGTCAACTTTCACGCATTAAACTTTGAAGACAAGAAGGAAATTCGAAAACAAATCGGGTTTTTATTTCAGGGTGGAGCCTTATTTGATTCTATGACAGTGGAGGAAAACGTGATGTTTCCACTCAATATTTTTGAACAAGGAACAAAAAAAGAGCGTATCGAGCGTGTCCATTTTGTACTGGATCGCGTGAATCTAAACGGTGCCGAAAAGAAATATCCTGCCGAAATATCGGGCGGAATGCAAAAGCGGGTGGCCATTGCCCGAGCCATTGCCATGAAACCCAAATATCTTTTTTGTGATGAACCCAACTCGGGCCTCGACCCCAAAACCGCTATTGTAATTGATAACCTCATTGGTGAAATTACCAAGGAATACAACATGACTACCATCGTGATTACTCACGATATGAATTCAGTGTTGGAAATTGGCGAAAATATCATGTTTATTTACAAAGGCAGGTTAGAGTGGACGGGAAATAGAAATGAAATTTTGACAACGCAAAACACTAATCTCTCAAACTTTGTATATGCCTCAGATTTTATGAAGAAAATCAGGAGTATCGCAAATAGCTAATTTTTTTTTGGTCAGAACCCCGATTGCTCTGCTCTAAAACCCCTCGACTTTCCTTATTTATACCGGTTCTAAAAAGGTTCTGACCATTAGCCAAAAACAACATGGGAATCACCTTAATTTATTAATTTTGACGCTTCTAAAATTCAAAAGTAAATATGACCGATAAAACACAACAAGGCGGTGTAAACACCGAGGTTAATAAAGGAATTGCAACCGTAGAATTTCATCACCCCGCAAGTAACTCGCTGCCCGGGAAAGTCTTGGCTCAACTGGCCGATGAAATTACGAAATGCGGTGAAAATGACGAGGTGAAAGTGATCGTATTAAAATCTAGCGGCGACCGTGCTTTTTGCGCCGGCGCTTCTTTTGATGAGTTGCTGTCAATATCCGATTTCGATACGGGAAAAAAGTTTTTCATGGGTTTTGCCAACGTTATTAACGCCGCACGCAAATGTCCTAAATTCATTATCGGTAGAGTACAAGGTAAGGCCGTTGGCGGCGGAGTGGGAATGGCTTCAGCCGTTGATTATTGCTTGGCCACAAAATACGCTGCGGTGAAATTAAGTGAGCTTGCCATAGGTATAGGGCCTTTTGTTGTGGGACCCGCCGTCGAGCGAAAAGTAGGAACATCAGCTATGTCACAATTGGCTATTGATGCTACGGAATGGCAAACCGCCGAGTGGGCCAAACAAAAAGGTTTGTACACCGATGTTTTTGAAACCGCCGATGAACTTGATGCCGCGGTAAGTGAGCTCGCCCACAAGTTAGCGGCGTATAACCCCGATGCCATGAAACAACTCAAACGCACTTTCTGGGAAGGCTGTGAAGATTGGGATGCCAAGTTGAGCAAAAGAGCCGAATTGAGCGGCAAACTCGTTTTGGGAGACTTTACGAAAAACTTTATTCAAAAATTTAAAAGCAAATAAACCCCGTGCGGCAAGTAATCGCCGGGGCATCAAACCGATATCGCGTTTAACACCATTCTGATTATGACAAGAGAAGAAGCCATAGGAAAACTGACCGAATTTCAAGAGACGGAGCCGAATCAAGAAGTTTGGAACCAAGCCAAAGCCTTAAAAGCCGATTTCAATGAACAAACCGAAGCACTGAATCAAAAGGCGCTTGAGCAATTCTTAAATGAAGGTGGTGAAAAAGACGAATTTCAGGCTCCAAAGGACGAGCTCGCCGGGAAGTTTGATGAATTGTGGACGCAAATCAAGAAGCGATACAAGGAAAAACAAAAAGAAGAGGCAGCTCAACAAAGAGTGAATCTAACGGTGAAGCGTGAGATTATTGAGGATATAGAAAAACTGGCCGAGAAGGAAGAAAATATAAAGCGAGCTTTTGAAACCATGAAAGAGCTCGAAGAAAAATGGAAAAATACCGGGCCTGTGCCTTCGGCGGACTTTGGTGAATTACAAGCTGATTATAGTAAGGCGCGGGATTCTTTCTTTTACAACATTCGCATTCACAAAGAGCTGTTTGAACATGATTTAAAGCGCAACCTTCAATTAAAGCAAGAGTTGACGAGTAAAATGGATGCACTCAAAGAGAATAATAAAATCAAAGATGTGGAGGCGCTCGCAAAAACCTATTTGAAAGAATGGGATGAGATAGGCCCCACCTTTAAAGAGGAGTGGGAAAAAGTGCGTGACGAATTTAAAGAAGCGCGCAGCAGGGCTTTTGATCGTGTAAAAGAACACTACCAAAAAGTTAAGGAGCAAAAGCAAGAAAACCTTCTCAAAAAAGAAGAACTGCTTAAAAAAGCAGAGGAAATACTGAAGGAAGATATCCAAACGAAAAAACACTGGAATAAACTCACTGATGCTTTTAAAGAGCTGCAAACCGAATGGAAAAAAACAGGCTTTGCTCCCAAAGATAAAAATGAAGAGGTATGGGTGCAGTTTAAAAAAATAGGTGATGAGTTTTTTGCTCGTAAAAAGGCATTCTTTAAAGATTTACGTGATGTACAAAATAAAAACAGAGACATCAAACAGGAGTTGCTCAAAGCGGCTGAGGAAATAAAGGAATCTGAAGAGTGGAAAGAAACCACCGATAAGTTGAAAGAGCTCCAAAAAAAGTGGACCAATACCGGGGCGGCCTCACAGAGAGATGAGCAAAAACTATGGAGAAAATTCCGCGAGGCCTGTAATTATTTTTTCGATCGCAAAAAAGATCGCTTTAAGGCTCGCAAACAGCAAGAAGAGGAAAACTTAAAAGCTAAACAAGAACTGATTGCTCAAATTGAAGGAATTAAGAGTGATGATGAAAAAGGAGAGGAGCTTTTAGAGAGTAAAATCAGTGAATTTAATGCTCTGGGGTTTGTGCCCATAAAACAAAAAGATTCTATTCAAAAGAGCTTTCAAAATGCCACGGCAAAAGCATATAAGAGTTTGGGGCTTGATAAAGATGAAATTGCCAAAAAGCAATTGAACAATAAAATTGATGAAATAAAAAAATCAGGCGATGTTCGTTCACTCGAGCGCGAAAAGCAAAACATAACGGATAAAATGCGCGAGTTGGAATCTACCATTACGCAATATGAAAATAACATGAGCTTTTTCGGGATGTCTAAAGGCGCCGAAAAGCTAAAAGCTGAGGTGGAATCAAAACTGGAAGGAACACGCAAAAAGCATGAGAATCTCAAAAAGCAATTGATTGCCATAAAAGTAGCTATTCGCGAAAACCGCTCTTAATCACCCGAACCAAAAACTGATTGTTATGAAACGTATTCTTTTTCCCACCGATTTTTCTGAAGCCGCCCAAAATGCTCAAAACTATGCGTTGGGCTTGGCTCAACTGTATAATCTAGAAATAAGCTTTTTACATTCTATTGATGTAACTAAAAAGTATTTGAGCATGAGTATGATGAATACGGGCGACCCGTCTATCCCCGGTTTTGAACCTGAACTCATGCTGGAAACGGTAAACAAAGAGAAGGAGAATGCCACCGAAAAGTTGGAGGCGTTGCGTAAAAAAGCTGAGGACTTAAATATTAGGGCCAATATCGAACTTACCTCAGGCAACATGCATGACGATGTTATCAGTTTTGCCACGAAAAGGAACATCGATTTAATTGTGATGGGAACTCACGGCGCGAGTGGTTTTAAGGAAGCTGTGATAGGCTCAAACGCCCAAAAAGTGGTGCGGTTATCTCCCGTACCGGTTATAACGATAAAAGAAATGCCCGGGGATTTGAAAATTGAGAATGCCGTTTTTGGGGCTGATTTCATTGAGGATGAAGTAAATGAGGCAATACCCAAAGTGAAATATGGCGCTGCATTCTTTGGTGCGGGGTTAGATGTTGTTTACATCAATACTCCAACTTACTTCGAGCGCACCGATACTTCTTTAAAGCGCATGCATAATGTTTTAGAGAAGTACGATGTACCCTTTAGCAAATGCCGAGTATTCAATGATTTTGATATCGAGTCGGGAATTGTAAATTACGCAAAACACGCTAACGCAGATATTATTATTTTGATTACTCACGGTTTCAAAGGTCTCAAGAAACTGTTTAATGACAATATTACTGAGGCAGTAGTGAACAGCTCAAATATTCCTGTTTTGAGTATCAACTTGCAAAAGCATTAGAGATTTCGGTAGGTCTAGTCCGGAATAGGTCTTAAGCTCCATCGTTTCCCGCAATGAATCTCTAATTTTGAGGTCAGGCCGGAGTTTTCGATTTGCTTTTTAGCGGAGTCTCAAAACGCTATGGAAAGGGCCGTAGTCAATATAAAATTGAAGTCGCCGTAATTCGCGTCTGTCCAATGTGATTCACTCCGCGGTTGAAAGGTTCGACATTCCGTTCGCCACATTACACCTTCGCGAATGGCTATATCAGCGTTCATAGAATACCCAAAAGTCCTGAACGCGGGGGCTACTTCGGAAGAAATAATCACATTTTCGGGATCGGAATAATACTCTGCTCGGGCACTGAATGAGAGTCGGTGGGTGGCGTGAATTTGAGTAGTCAAAACGGGAGTGTACCAAACATCGTATTGTGATGAACCCTTACTTTCCTGTTGCGCACCTACATCAAAGCCCGCCACAAAATTTACGCGTTCATTCCATTCGAAAATACCGTAAAAGTTGTGGAAGTAGCGCATTTTGCGTTGATTGTCTGGGAAGTCGGTACCCACGAATGAGCTGCTTGTAAGCGATATTT
>PXEK01000152.1 GCA_003564735.1 Cryomorphaceae bacterium | reverse complement strand
GGCTTTTTCCGCACAAGCTGATTATACCTTTACCCGAGTCCGAGAAGACGAAGGCAACCAACTCATCTACACTCCGGAGCATGTCGCTAAAACACACCTCAATGCCGAGTACAAATCTTGGCGCGCGACCGTCTTTTATCAATTCACCGGCAGTCGCTACATCACCACCGACAACGAAACCTATTTACCGAATTTCCACACCACCGATCTTTCCATTACTAAGCAATTCACCTTGAACAAACACCGTTTTGATGCGATGCTCTCGGCCAACAACCTCTTTGACGAGAATTACATGAACGTCGTTTGGCGCCCCATGCCCGGCAGGTGGTTTGAAGTTACGGTACGGTATGATTTTAGGTGAGGGGAGGTGTCGCACCTCAGGCGCTCTGTTCGTTGCCCATATGTCGTATTCTACAAAGATTCCGCGCCTCCGGCGCTCGGTTAAATGATTTGAAACCGTTTAGGGTGTAGTTTAACATGATTCCCATATTCTGTTTTCCAAATCGATCCAACCCATGTTTGAGACGCCATCGGTAGTAATAGAAAATTTGCCGACGGATTTAAGCCCCCGGCGGGAGCGAAACCTTTGTAGCAAGGAGGTTGCAGAGAATTATTTGAGCCCTTCAGGCGGTGCTTTAGTGGTATCCCCCCATTTTCGGAAAGCGGAATGAAATCTAGATCACGAAAAATCAGTGTTTATGAAATCTTAATATTCTTACATTTGTCCATCTAAAGCGCATTTTCAAAAACGTGTATAATAATTCAAAATGAAATCATGCAATTGTTTTTCGATAGTCTTATTAGTGTTTCTGTTGATATTAATGAATACTTCTTCTTTTGCTCAGCTCCATGAATTTTATAATAAGAATGGACAGTTAAAAATAGATTCTTCATTTCAAGTTTCAGATTACAGTAACATACCCAAGTTTACAGACTTTGGCGGAATACAAAATAGTCTGGTGTATGGGTTAATTCAGAATGTAGATATCCCTAATATTTGGATGGATAGTGGATTGTCAGGTTTGGTAATTGCTGAAATTCATATAAAAAAAGATACTACATGCAATTATTGTGAAAATCGCGGTAAAGCATCTAAAGTTGATCTTATAAAATCTCCCGATACATCGGAAAATGATATCTTGGAATACTTTGATTTTATATACGAAGGAACATTTATTTTTCCGGAAAAATTTAGTGACGGCTCAGATTATAAGCTATACATTCCTGTACAGTTTAAAATCATTAAAATTGAAAATGATAAGGCAAGCGAAATTCGAATATCCAAATATTATTCTGATTCTATTGTAACAATTGAAGCGACCGTAGTGCTTGTGAAATCTCATTAACAGAAATATAAATCAGCAAAGGTAACATGGTTTTGAGTTGTTTTTCAGTCAATTATCTTTTTTGAATAACAATTATAAATAATAATTGAAAATCTCTGACCATTAAAACGTTCTTGCGGGATTACATCCGACGGTTTCAATTTCGGATATGGCGAATAAAATGAAAACCAATTCATCTAAATGGATTAATGAGAATCGTTTTGTTTCAAGAAGTTTTTCATGGCAAGACGGCTATGGCTCTTTTTCATATTCTCGTTCGCAGCTTGATAAAGTTGTTAAATATATACTGAATCAACCCGAGCATCACAAAAAGCGCACGTTTAGAGAGGAGTATCTCAATTTTTTGGAAAAGTTCAATGTCGAATATGACCGGCGTTATATTTTTGATTTTAGGGAATAGGAATCATGTAAATTCATTCGGTCAAATTTTTTAAGGTGTCGCACCTCCGGCGCTCTGCTGGTTGTTCTCTTGGTGTTTTTTCTACAAAGGTGCCGCGCCTCCGGCGCTTTCTGTAATCTTCGGAATTTCAATTCTATATACATTCTGATTGATAGAGACAACCTGGGTAAATATCCTCAACCCTTATGCAACACTTTTTTCGGAGTGCTTAAAAGCCCCCGGCGGGGGCGAAACCTTTGTAGCAGGAAAATTGCAGACGGATTTAAAGCCCCGGCGGGGCGACACCTTAATCACAACATGTCAAAACTTGACAAATCTGCAATTCAAATGCAGATTTGTCAATTATTTCTATATTTGCCATTATGATTGATAGAGAATTAGCTGAAAAAATCAAAAGCATTCGGGGTAAGTTTCCCGTTATAACCGTTACCGGACCCAGGCAATCGGGTAAAACTACATTGATTAAAAGTATTTTTAGAGATTTGCCCTATGTCAACCTTGAAGATTTGGACACACGGATGCTTGCGCAAGATGACCCTCGTGGGTTTTTAAAGAACTATCCGGAGGGTGCCGTACTCGATGAAGTTCAAAATGTGCCCGAATTATTTTCATACCTTCAGGGAATTGTGGATCGGGGAAGCGTTGAGTTCGTGCTTTCCGGCTCGCATAATTTTAAATTACAAAATAGTATTTCCCAAACTTTGGCCGGGCGCACTGCTATTTTTTCCCTGTTGCCGCTTTCGAAAAAAGAGCTTGAAAAAACGTCTGTCGCTCCGCAATCATACGAACAACATATTTTTAACGGCGGTTATCCGCGATTGTATAAAAATGATATCAATCCCCGCGACTTTTATCCCGCTTATATTTCCACTTATGTGGAAAAAGACGTTAGGCAAATTCAAAATATCGAAAATCTTAGCAACTTTACACGATTTATAAAATTGTGTGCGGGCAGAGTGGGGCAGTTGCTCAATTATCAATCTTTGGCAAGTGATGCGGGTATTTCAACCAATACGGCAAAGTCTTGGATATCTGTTTTAGAAGCAAGCTATATATTATATCGTTTGCCGCCTTATTACCGCAACTTTAATAAACGACTGATTAAGGCGCCCAAAATTTATTTTTACGATACGGGTCTCGCTTGCTCGCTGCTCGGTATTGAAAATGAAAAACAAGTGAGTACTCATTATCTGGTGGGAGGATTGTTTGAGAATTTTATTCAGAACCAATACCTCAAATTCAGACTTAATCGCGGATTACAGCCCACTGCATTTTACTGGCAAGACAGAAGCAAAAAAGAAATAGACCTGCTCATTGAGCAGGACGGGAAAGTTGTTCCCGTTGAAATAAAGTCGGGTTATACTAAGCACAAAGAGTTTTTGAAAAACCCGCAGTATTTTAAAAAAATCAGCGGGGATGAATCGGGTATTCCCACAGTAATTTACGGCGGAGATGAAGATTTCACCACGACCGCCGGAAGGTTTTTGAGCTGGAGAAATTGTGAGTCCGCTTTTGGATCTGATTAGGTTTTTATTTTTGAATACATTAGGGTAGTCAAGGTTTGTTTTCCCATTATTCGATAATGATGTTTTCTTCGGCTTTTGGCCTTGTTGCATAGCAATTTCAGCCCCCGGCGGGGGCGAAACCTTTGTAGCAGGAAAATTGCAAACGGATTTAAAGCCCCGGCGGAGCGGCACCTTGAATAACAGCATTTCAAAACTTGACTAATATGCAATTAAAATGCAGATTTGTCAATATATTAGCGTTGTAAAGTTATACTACATTTAATCAGAGGTGGAGCGGCACCCTATTAATCGGACGAAATGAAAAATTCGATACATATATACTCAAAATGATATTATGTTTGCCTTGATTGATTGTCGCTATTCTGTTCCATTGTTTTTCAATACTTTTACCGTATGAAATATATTCACGGAAAAGATCGCGAGCAGGTCGAGATGTTTTGTTTAGAGCAGGCTATTGAGAAAAACAATGAAGTGCGACTCATCGATTTGTTTGTGTCTCAAGTTGACTTGAAAACCTATGGTTTCAAAACCGGGCACATCGAGAACGGACTTCGACCCTAAGGCCTAATACCGGTGCCGCACCTCATAGATTTTGAGCTGCTGAAAAAATACTTTCAAAATGGAGGCAAGGCAGCCGTTTTATGTTTTATCCGCAAAATACACCTCATTATAGCCATTTTAAGCCACCGGATTTTCCCGACAAACAAATACAACTCAAAAATGTACTGCCCTTAAAAGCGCTTATTTTGACTTGTTTTTTCTACTTTTGAGGAATTAATAGGGTTTTTTAGACGAACTGCCGTCCAACATTTAATAAACAGACACGAACATTAATAAACACTTAAAAATAACAGAAATAAAATATAAAATTTTACTTTTTGGATTATCATTCCTTTTACTTGCTTCTTGTGCAAAAAAAATTGATGGAACTTCAGAAGAAACAATGAAAACCTCAATAGAAACCATCAAGAAATCCCTTAGTGACACAGAAAAAAAAGAATTTGAGGAGGCATTACAACTAATAATGTTTCACGGTCTTGACTTTGGTACATTAATGGAAGACGATGGAGCTGAAGAAACTGTTACCGACTTTAAATCAAAAATTGATGGCAAGACGGCTTCCGATATAATTTCTGAAGGTAAAAGGATAAAGAAGGAAATGGAAAGAAAGAAGAAAGAACAGGCAAAATCTGAAATCGAAGAGCTTTACTAAAAAAAGGCTAAAGCAGAATCAGATAGAATTGAATTGGCAAAATTTGAAGTCAAAAGGTCAAGGTTCTATAAAAGAAAAAGTGGGACATATTATGTGACAGAAGAACCAATAATTGAACTTACTGTGCTTAATGGAACTGACCAAGCAATTTCTAGAGCATATTTCACGGGAACACTTTCAAGCCCAAACCGAACTGTTCCTTGGTTGAAAGATAATTTTAACTATCAAATTTCCGGAGGTCTTGAACCGGGAGAAGAAGTAACTTGGTATTTAGCTCCGAATAAGTTTAGTGATTGGGGGACAGTTAAAGCTCCAAAAGATGCAGTTTTGACAGTGGAGGTTAAAAAACTTGATGATGCAAACGGAGAGGAATTATATTCGGTTAACGTATTTGGAGAAGACGATGCTGAAAGACTGAATGAATTACTAAGTTCATATCCGGAATTCAAGAGATAAAAACGTGGCATAACAGCGTGTATGTGACAATTAGCTCCGCTGCTACCTCGTGGTGCGGGGAAAGTGATAAAATCGAATGTCTGTGCTTCTAAGAAACTTTGAGCAAAACGGACAGGTAAGTACTTCTAATCCAATACTTCTCATACACGCAAAACGTTCTACCTCCTAATTCCCAAACCCCCAAACCAACCCCTCCGCTACACTCCGGGCGCAATTTGGCGCTACCCAACCCGCAAAACAAGCCCAAATCCTACGAGCACCGCGCATCGTTCAGGCGATCCCCGAGTGCGGACTCATCACCAACCCTCACAGAACCATGCATGGGTTGACCTGAGCGTTTGGTAAAGCTTTTATTTTCAATTCACGAATCAACCGGGTTTCTGCTTACTATTAAATTTTTGCAAATCAAATTTATTATTTATTTGTATAATTGCAAATCTTTGATGCTGTTATGCCGATTTTTTAGGCAGTTTGAATGGCTAGCCTAATAATATTTTAGTCCATAAAATAAGTTGTGGCCAAGCTAAATAAACACAGATAAAAGAAGTAAGGACGGAATATGCCGAATGAGTCCTTAAAAAATGAACAAACACTATCTACAGTCAAAAGTAAAATCAACTGGAACCGCATATCTCTTTTGGTTTCTGTTTGGAGCGCACTATGCGTATTTAGGAAAATGGGAAATTCAAATCCTGTATTGGATAACTCTTGGTGGTTTTGGAATTTGGGCATTCATTGACTTATTTACAATGTCGGGAAAAGTGAATAAATTCAATGTGGCCATCTTTCAACAAATTGAAGCAATTGAAAAGAAAGAGAAAGATGACGATCACGCCAAGAATATGGCAATGATGGCGGCTGCTACGGGGAGGAAAAACTCAGAAGATTAAATTTAAACCATTCTCATACAAAAAGTATGAAAAAATAAATCGAGTTCATAACAGCACCTAAGAAAACATGGTGCGCTTAGCGAATATAAAATCAATCACAATGAAAACAAGAACAACAATTTTGACGATAATTTTTTTGACGATTACCGATTTCGCTTTTTCTCAGATTTCTGCAGATGCCGGATCTAATAAGGTTGTATGTGTTGGAATACAAGATATGGATACCGTTGCAATCGGCGGCTCTCCTTCAGCCTTGGGCGGAACTCCGCCATACACCTATACGTGGGAAGCAGAATATACAGTGATTTTAGGTAGTCAAACGATTCACTATACCGCTTCGAATTTGCTAAATGATACAACTCTTGCCAATCCAAAAATAATAATGGCAGAAACGGACACTATTGAATTCAGATTAACCGTTACTGACTCTAAAGGTCATACCGCTCGGGATACAACAACAGTTTATTATTCTGTTTTTGGTACGCACCTCGGTACTTTTAGCTTTTACATTGACCAAGGAGACTCGGTTTATCTTAATGGGACGCCGAACGTCTTCGGAGGTATCCCGCCATACGAATACCTGTGGCGTCCAAATTATGGTCTGACAGATTCCACAAGCATTGCATTTTGGGCCAAACCGGATACATCGGTGGCCTATTATTTAACCAAAACTGACTCTGCCGGTTGTGTCGAGGTTGGTGGGCCGGTTTATTACGTTTATGTGCGTCCCTTAAATGTCGAGGAAATCGGGAGTCAAAATGCGCAGGTTGTAGTATACCCAAATCCGGTAACAGACTATCTAAACATTAGCATTGGCGGCAAAACTCAAACAGGGTTTGACTTTCGACTATTTTCGAGTAGCGGCAGATTAATTGAAGAAAAGAGATTTCAAGATGCAAACGTGAGTATTGATTTAGCGAACTACCCCGTGGGTCTCTATATTTACGAAATTTTGAACTCTCACGGGTTGAGTGAGCAGGGACGAATAGTGAAGAAATAAGGGAATAAGCAAAATGCAAGCGGCAGTTCAAAATGACTCGTGTACCGACTTAAAAGCTGTTTCAGGTGCAGGAGTCACCATGAAAAGGTTGGGGAGTTTTAATAAGTGTCGGAGTTTTTAAAATCGCTTTGACCTACTTTTGAGGAAATCACGAAGTTTGTTAGTAGGTTGAAGTTTAAAAAGACGAGTGAAGGTTCCACGGTTCCGGGTATGTTTGTCAAAACAATGAAATATGAAACCGTAATGACTGTGCATGACCGGTTGAATTTACAGACTAAAATTTTAGAACGATTAGCGAATAGAAATGAAAAAGATTCAACGAGAAAAAAAAGTATATTGTTTATAACGGCCACAGTTGTGAGTATGTTGATTTCCATATTGACGATTGCTCAAGATCGTGAGTTGAATGTTGCTCTTTATGATGGCTTTATCGTGGGCGGCTATGTGGATGAAGGGGCTTATTTGAACTTTACGGGTCCAAATATTAATCTCAGGAATAATAACTCAAAATTTGTTTTGGGTATGTTGCCTTCATTGAGGTTTAAAGAAGATCGGGGAATACCCAAAAATGCTTTTGTGACACCAACACTCGGGGGGGGTTTGACTTAAGTTATAAAATATGGGCTTTTCAAATACCGTTTTACTATAACCCCAAAACAACAACACAAAACGGTAGGTGGCATATGGGGGTAGGTGTAGGTTTGCGGTTAGATGCAATAAATAAAGGCCGGGATCAATAACCGGCAAAATCGGTTATGGAACTTAATTGTGAGCTACTCGGCTTGCTGTGTTAGTCTATTCGATGTGTTTGAGTGAATGCATAAAGGCTTCCGTCCTGATGTGCGAGAATGTCGGTAAATATCATAAATCGTCCGTAACCACTTTATAAGTGGGGTCTTCCATTACATTGACCTTGATGATTTTCTCGGCATTTTTAAGTAGTTGGCGACAATCGGGACTCAAGTGTTGTAAATGAACCTTTTTCCCCACTTTATTATACCGTTCGGTTATTTTGTTTAACGCTTCGATGGCAGACATATCCACAACGCGACTTTCTTCAAAATCAATAATCACTTCGTCGGGGTCGTTCAACACATCGAACTTTTCATTGAATGCCGCAACAGAGCCAAAGAAAAGCGGACCGTATATTTCGTAATGCTTCACGCCGTTTTCGTCAACGGACTTTCTCGCTCTGATGCGTTTTGCATTATCCCAAGCAAAAACCAAAGCGGCAATGATGACTCCGATTAAAACGGCAAGTGCCAAATTGTGCAAGAAAACGGTGACTAATGTAACCAAAACCATTACCAAAATATCTGATTTAGGAAACTTCGTAAATGTTTTTAAACTCGCCCACTCAAAGGTTCCGATGGAAACCATAATCATTAAACCGGTTAAGGCCGCCATGGGGACTTTTTCGATTAAACCGCTTCCAAACATAACAAATATAAGTAACATTATAGAGGCTACAATTCCTGATAGTCTTGCTCTTGCGCCGTTTGAAACGTTAATCAAACTCTGCCCGATCATGGCACAGCCGCCCATCCCCGAAAAAACTCCCGATAAAATATTGGCCGCACCCTGCGCTAACGCCTCTTTATTGCTGTTTCCTCGCGTTTCGGTAATTTCATCCACGATGTTCAGCGTCAATAAACTTTCAATCAGTCCCACACCGGCCACAATGGCGGCATAGGGTAAAATCACCAATAAGGTTTCTATATTAATCGGAACCGAGGGAATATGAAACGGAGGAAATCCGCCCGAGATGGAAGCCATATCACCTACTGTTTTAGTGTCAATCCCGATAAAGGTAACCAAACCAAACACAACAAGAATGGCCGTTAGAGATGCGGGAATAAGTTTGGTGAGCTTGGGAAGTCCCCAAATAATGAGCATGGTAAGTAATACGAGTGCAAGCAACACATATAGGGTAGAACCCGTAAGCCAATTGCCTGAACCGTCCTTAAACTGATCAAGTTGCGACATAAATATGATGATGGCCAGGCCGTTCACAAACCCAAAAATTACGGGGTGCGGTACCAGCCGAATAAGCTTACCCAGTTTTAGAAAGCCGGCTGCCATTTGAAATAAGCCCGCCAGTATAACCGCGGCAAAAACATACTCAACACCGTGACTTTTCACTAACGTAATCAGAACTACCGCAACGGCTCCCGTTGCTCCCGAAATCATACCGGGTCTGCCACCGAATACGGACGTAACGAAACCCATAACCACGGCAGCATACAATCCGGTTAGTGGAGATAAACCGGCAATTAAAGCAAATGCAACCGCTTCAGGTACCAAAGCGAGAGCTACAGTGAGTCCTGAAAGTGCTTCGTTTTTGTAGTTTACTTTTTGGGAGAAATCGAATAGGTTGAAAATTTTTTTCATTTTGAAATTATGTGAGTTAAACGGTAAACATCCTAATGGATGTAAAAAAAGAGAGTTGCCTGATATTTAACTTGTTATTGTTTTATATTCAAGGTGAATTCGTGCCCTGAAAAAAGTGTGCAAAAGTAGTTGTTTCGTTCCTCTAAAATGGAATTGAATAACGCAAAAAAAAAGTTGTTTTGATTGTTATAAAATAGAGGGGGCACTTATTGGTTAGTGTGTTACATGCAAAAATCAAAATTATCCTCTCTTTGTCGCTATAGGGTTAGAAGAATCGTTTTTTCATGAAAGCCGTGTGTGATCGGGACGAACTTTGCAATTAACATTCTCAATTGCCGGTAGGCTTACGGACTTGGTGACCGGCGCATGCACAGGGATATTGTTGCTTATTGCCCTTGGCAACTCCTTGCAATACCCTTACCTTTTGTTCGGTGCCGTATTTTAGGGGTAGTGTTTATTCGGGCAACCCCGTTTACCAAATATAGGTAATTCGGCATGAGGTTTTTACGGGCGTGTTAATGTTGAACCGCAGGGGAATCTCCACCGGCCTTTTTTTGGTTCTGACCAAAATAATTTTTTTCACTTGCTCAAAACCTGAAAGCGTTTATTTTTGCCGTAAAATGAATATATTGATTTACAGTTATGGCAAGCGTAAGAATTTTAAAAAAGGAAATTAATAAAGAGGTCGCGTATTTTATTGATGATTGCTATGAGCACATCATAAAAAACGATGAGAATGAAAAGGAAATTGAAGGTCTTGTGAACAGAGCCGTAGAGATTTACGATGAGGTCCTTGATGGGGTAAATGAGGCTACAAAGAAAGAAAATCCTGCGCCTACATTTAAAAAGTTGCGGTCTTCATTAATTGAGCAATTGAACGACTTAAAAATTAAGTTGGCTAAAAAGAATGCGTAATGGCCAAAACTAAGTTTGGTATTGTAACCGCTATTTTGACCACTTTAATTGTGGTTTTTGCGTGGCTGGCGTACAGGCAACACCAAACGATAGGTGTACTCAATCGAGAAATTATCAATCAGGCCGCACGCCGGCAACAGTTGATTCTCGAAAATTATAAACTTAGTAAGGAGTTGGAAGCGCTTGAGGCGGCCGACTCAGTTCATATTCAAAACAAAGAAGAAAAAAGCCCGTCCCTTGAGTAGAAACGGGCTTTCTGTTTTGTTTTTGGTGCATTGCCATGATGCACTCACCTGAACATCTCGCTGCTCAGATCAATTAAAATAATTCCATTTTATTAGCCGTAAAAGCGTCTTGAAAGTCCTTGGCTCTGAAAAAAGATCTGTCCGGCGCCATGAGCACTTGGTTGCCTAAAATCCGGTATCCTCGCGGTCTATCTGTAAAATGAACGGTTACTGAGTCGTCGTGCAATTCATATTGTAGTACAAAACCCGTTAAAAGTCCTGAGTGCTTACTAAAGCAGGAGTCTTCGCTAAAAAAGTACAAGTAAGACTCTCTTTGGCGTTCTTCAATTCCCGGGGCGAAAAAAACGCCGTTTTTTATTCCTTTTTCAAAGCCTTGATCCTCGGTTTTTAAAACGATTCGCTCCTGGGTGGGACCCGAGCAAAAGGTAAACATTGCGATGGTTGCGAAAAGGGTACACGTTAAAAGTAAATTTTTCATAGGTATTTTTGTTTTATTCTTTGAGGCGAAAGTAAGGGATTCCCCTTAAAAATCGGCTATTCCTCTAACTTGTTTTGTGCGGCTTCTGCTTTGCGGCGCTCTTCAAACTCTCTAACCAGCTCTTCGTCTGTTTTTCCCAAATTTTGGATGGAAATACGGGCATCACGGGCAAAAACGTGATCGGGATACTTTTTAATCAACTCCTCATAATACTCCTGAGCT
>PXEK01000305.1 GCA_003564735.1 Cryomorphaceae bacterium | reverse complement strand
TATTCTAAATATGATCGGCTTTGCCCCACTAAATCCAGTGCGATGTTTATCAGAGCAATGTCTTGCTCCAATTTGGGGCCGTGACCGCACCATTCACTCAGCTTATGTCCCAGAATAAGGGCGGTATCACCCTGTCTTAATGTATATTGAAATAATGCTTCTTCCTTAGTCATAGAGTTCAAATTAGTTCGGGATTTTTGACTTATTCCCGATACAATGTTTTGAAAAAAATCATATGCGAAAAATTTGAAAGTGCACCTTCTCCGGAGTGCTGCTAACGAATTTAAATGTGCCCCACATCATCAGGTATCTCATAAAACGTGGGATGGCGATAAATTTTATCATCCGCGGGGTCAAAGAGCGAATCTTTTTCTGAAGGATTATTCGCGTACAAGTGTTTAGACTCTACTACCCAAATACTCACACCTTCACTTCTTCGGGTGTAAACATCTCTAGCATTTACTATAGCCATTTCATGATCAACGGCATGAACACTTCCCACGTGTTTGTGACTCAATCCTGCTTTGGATCTGATAAAAACCTCCCACAAAGGCCACTCATCTGTATTGTTCTTGTTTGACATGGTAAAAATATTGGTTTTTATGTATTCTATAATCGGTTCTAACCCATAACTCTCAATTTTTGAGTTTCTAACTCGGTAAGAATTAAATAAAACTCGAGCAAAAGTGAGTTAGGAGAGGGCGCTACAGAGAGCCGGCCTGAATGCCGATAACTTCTTCCATCCGCTTACGGCTGAACTCTCAACACCCCTCCAAGGTTGAAATGCAAATTTAAGCCGCACTTTGGTTGGCTTCGGCTCTTTTTTTCTTCTTATTATGGTAAGCGTTTGCTGCTTCTCTCACCCAAGCACCGTTATCTTTTGCTGCTTTCCTGGCATCAATTCTCGACTTATTCATTGGGCCGTTACCCTTAATTACATTCATGAACTCGTTCCAATCAATTTCACCAAAATCATAACTGCCGCGTTCCTCGTTCCACTTCAAGTCAGGATCGGGGATAGTCAAATTAGCAAACTCGGCTTGTGGCACAGTTTTATCAATAAACTCCTGTCTCAGCTCGTCATTTCCTTGCCTTTTGATTTTCCAAGCTAATGACTGTTGTGAATGTGTCGAATTTTTATCACTGGGGCCAAACATCATCAATGACGGCCACCACCAGCGATTTAGAGAATCTTGAGCCATTTTTTTCTGCTCGGGAGTCCCGTTGGCCAGGTGAAGAATAATTTCGTAACCCTGCCTTTGGTGGAAACTTTCTTCTTTACAAATCTTAACCATAGCCCTACTATAAGGACCATAAGAAGTACGCGTAAGCATCACTTGGTTCTGAATAGCCGCACCATCAACCAACCAACCAATAGCACCTATGTCGGCCCACGAAACTGTGGGATAGTTGAAAATATTCGAATATTTTGCTTTCCCGGCGTGCAAATCGTCTATAGTGTCTTCCCGTCGTGCGCCCAAAGTTTAAGCGGCACTATATAAATACAAACCATGACCGGCCTCATCTTGCACTTTGGCGAGTAGAGCAACCTTTCTTCTTAAAGATGGAGCGCGAGTAATCCAATTCGCCTCGGGCAGCATACCCACAACCTCTGAGTGAGCATGTTGAGAAATTTGGCGGATTAAATTATCACGATAGGCCTGAGGCATCCAGTCTCGGGGCTCAATTTTTATCTCGTTGTCAATCTTTCTTTCAAATTCTTTTTCGAACTCTTTATCTTTACTCATAATTCCAACCTTTTATGTTACGAATGTACGAAATAAAAACCGTTTTGATATGGTTTTGTTCTGTCTTTTTTGTGGGCGTAACTCATAAAAATGGATGGCTTTAGCAGCGGGGTTTTGAGTAAGAGTCTGATAATCGGAAATATTCAGAATTCTAAAACGTGAAAGAGTATATCTATGCAAAATGAAATGCGCATACCAACCGAGCGATTGGAACAGTGAAATTCAGGCATAAAAAAAGGCGAGCCATCGCATGATGCTAAATGACTCGCCCCACTAACCACCTACTGTGTGCAAAAGTAGAACTTTTTTCTAAATCGCCGCAAGAATGTTATTTTTTTTTCATCAAATTATTACCGGGGCATTATTTCGATATAAGTTCTTCAACTACAGAAATTACCGCATCATAATCCGGTTCCATAAAAATATCTTCCACCAACTCTGAGTAATGGATTTTGTTATTTGAGTCTAAAACCAATACACTTCTTGCCAGCAACCCCTTAAGAGCACCGTCGGTCATTAATACTCCAAAGTCTTCCCCGTAATCACCGTATCTGTAATCGCTAACCGATTCCACATTTTTGAAGCCCTCGGTTTCACAAAATCTTTTTTGCGCAAAAGGAAGGTCTTTTGATATAATAAGAGTCTTTACCCCTTCCATTCCATTCAATTTCTCATTAAACTTTCGGGTTTCGGTTTGGCATATATTGGTATCTAAACTGGGAACCGATACAAGTACCTTTACCTTGGCCTCCAAATCATGCAGATGAAACTCATTCAAGTTATTTTGAACGTAGCAAAAATCTTCAGCCGTAATTCCTTCATTGGGCAACTCACCGCTAATAGGCACGGGAAATCCCTTTAAATTTACTGTTTCCATATTGATTAAATATTTATTTCACGCATGCAGATACCTTTTTGGCACCTGCTCCTTTTCAAATTCAATTATTTCGAGGCATTAGCTAAACATCGAAACTAATGGCAAAGGTCTTGATTAAAATGAGAACGAAAAAATTTTGAACCGTATTTACGGAGATTATTTATCAAACTTTAGGTGGCCCTCAACAAAATAAAAAAGCCGCTAAATTAGCGGCTTAAAAAAACTTGAATTAGCATTCCGTATCTTTTTGGTCAGAACCCCAAACCAATGTTCAATATTCATTGAAGAAATTAAATATCGATATTCGCGTATTTTGCGTTTTGCTCGATGAACTCTCTTCTTGGTGGAACCTCGTCGCCCATGAGCATTGAGAAAATACGATCAGCTTCTGCCGCGCTTTCAATACTTACCTGTCTTAAGGTCCTGTAATCGGGATTCATCGTGGTTTCCCAAAGCTGCTCGGCATTCATTTCTCCAAGACCTTTATAACGCTGAACACTGATATTCGTTGAAGATGAAGTTCGCAACTCTTTAAGTTTTTTGTCGCGCTCCTCCTCAGACCACGTGTAGTACTGGTTTTTCCCTTTCTTTAATAAGTAAAGAGGTGGTGTGGCAATGTAAATATTACCTGCCTCAATTAACTCTTTCATGTGTCTAAAGAAGAACGTTAGAATGAGCGTTTGAATATGCGATCCATCAACATCGGCATCACACATAATGATAACTTTATGGTATCTCAATTTTGACGTATCCAAAGCCTTGCTATCTTCTTCGGTTCCGAGTCGAACACCCAATGCAGTGTATATATTCTTGATTTCCTCATTTTCGAATATTTTGTGCTGCATAGCCTTCTCAACGTTGAGAATTTTCCCTCTCAAAGGCATGATAGCTTGAAAATCGCGATCTCGACCCTGCTTTGCCGTACCGCCTGCCGAGTCACCCTCCACCAAGTAAATCTCACTTTTAAAAGGGTCTTTCGAAGCACAATCGGCGAGTTTACCGGGTAAGCCCGTATTGCTCATCACGCCTTTTCGCTGCACCATTTCCCGTGCTTTTTTAGCGGCGTGTCTCGCTTGAGCGGCAACAATTACCTTCTCTACAATAACCTTGGCGTCTTTGGGATTCTCCTCCAAAAAGTTCGATAACATTTCAGAAACACCCTGAGAGACAGGTGCTGAAATCTCCCTGTTTCCCAGCTTGGTTTTAGTTTGACCCTCGAATTGAGGTTCAGCTACCTTCACTGAAATAACTGCCGTGAGTCCCTCTCTAAAATCATCACCGGCAATTTCAAACTTGAGTTTTGACAACATGCCTGACTCTTCGGCATACTTTTTTAATGTATTAGTTAAGCCACGCCTAAAACCCGTCAGGTGCGTTCCACCTTCATGTGTACTGATGTTATTTACATAAGAATGCAAGTTCTCACCGTAAGCGCTGTTATAAACCATCGCCACTTCAATAGGTACGCCATCACGTTCTCCATCCATGTAAATAACGTCACTAATAATAGGATCGCGGGTAGAGTCTAAAAACCTCACAAATTCTTTAAGCCCCTCATCGCTGTAAAACTCCTCCTTTAGATGATTACCCTCATCATCTTTAACACGCATGTCAGTCAACGTTATGCGAATGCCCTTATTTAAAAAGGCCAGTTCGCGCATTCGGTTTTGCAACGTTGCGTAAACATACTCTGTACTTTCAAATATACTCGCATCGGGCTTAAAGGTAATTTTGGTACCCGTTAATTCAGTAGTACCCGTTTTCTTTACCTCATATAAAGGCTTACCAATTTCGTATTCCTGCGTCCAAATTTCACCCTTGCGATGTACCTCGGCAGTTAAATGCGCAGATAGCGCGTTAACACAAGAAACACCTACCCCGTGCAAACCTCCTGAAACCTTATATGAATCTTTATCGAATTTACCACCGGCGTGCAACACAGTCATTACCACCTCCAGTGCCGACTTCTTCTCTTTTTCGTGATAATCGATAGGAATACCCCTACCGTTGTCAATTACGGTTATGGAGTTGTCTTCATTGATTACTACATCTATTGTATCACAGTAACCGCCCATGGCCTCATCAATGGAGTTATCCACGACTTCATAAACCAAATGATGCAAGCCCTTTGTGCCAACATCGCCAATGTACATGGCGGGTCTCTTCCTAACGGCCTCTAAACCTTCAAGTACCTGAATACTCCCCGCACCATAGTCCTTTTTTACTTCCTTGTTTTCTTCGCTCATTTCTCGAATAATTATAACGTACAAATATAAGATACTGCCTTCATTGAGCGTTGCCTATTTGCATCCCGAACAAAGATGTTATCAACAATATAATTAACAACTCCTCACCGAAAGGTGTAACGCCTAACGGCTGTTACGAACATATATTTGTTCACTTAATATTAAATTCAAAATCCTAATTTTATATATAATAATTGTATCTTTGCACCATTAATTTTATAACTAAAATCAAGTAACTATGAAAAAAACAATTAAATTTGCGATGTCTTTAGCTATTATAGGCTTGGCATTTACCTCATGTAGCAGCGATGATGATGCTCCGCAGGCAACTGTTTCTACTACAGCTACCATCAGCGGTGTAGTGAAAGCTCCTACAGACACAATGCCCGAACCCATGCAACCCGTATCAGGTGTTCAAATTCATGCTTCTATTAACATGGGTGATGTAGCGTTAAATTTTGACCCAACCTACAATTACGAAAATGAAACGTTTACCACAACCACAAATGCTCAAGGTGAGTATAGTTTACAAGTAACGGCAGGTAACAGTCCCGTTGATGTCACCATTATTGGAGACGATGTTAGGTTGGAAGTTACTTTAACCGATAGCACATCAGAAGTTCGAACTTTTCGAGTTAACCCGGCGAACGTTCAAGTGGTTGGCGGCCAGAACTTGATTCTCGACTTGGATTACAATTAATATTTGAGCATAAAGTAAAATAGCGCCACATATTATCCCCTTTTTGGAGTTCTTTGGCGTGACGAACATACAATTATGAAATGTTCGTGATTTTACTCTTGAACCTTAAGGTTCAGCTATAAAATAAGACTAAATGAAAAATATTCAAATTATGAAAAAACTTACAGCAGTTGCAGTAATGGTGTTCGGCATCATGAGTTTAAACGCTCAAGATGATACGCCGGCCGTTGATATGCAATCAAAACGAGGGGTAGCTATTCTGCCTCAAGCAGGTGACTACGGATTAGGTGTTAATGCCGCTCCGTTCCTAAACTACATTGGTAACACCTTTAATAACTCTACAGGCAACTCCACATCATTTGACTTCATGAGCAGTGAACAAATGATTTTCGGAAAATACTTTTTGTCAGATCAAGTGGCTCTGCGAGGTTCTTTGAGATTCGCATCCAATTCGTTTGCTGACAAAAACTATGTTAACAGCGACGCTTCTACATCTCCTGAAGTATTCGTAAAAGATTCTCGAACCACTCGAAGCCACTTTTACGGCATCAGCGGCGGTATAGAATACAGAAGAGGCGAAGGCCGACTACAAGGTTATTACGGCGGAGAAATGATGTTGGGCTGGGCTCGTAACAGTACTCATTTCAACTACGGAAATGAAATGACAAGTACAAACCCCACACCCACAACCACTACCGATTTTGCCTCAGGTGCAGCGGCTGCTAACGGCAACAGGTTGCTAACTGAAACAAGCGGTAACATGTACATGGTACATGCACGCGGTTTCGTAGGTGTAGAATACTTTTTTGCACCCCGTATCTCCATAGGCGGTGAGTTCGGTTGGGGACCCGGTTTTGAATTCGGCAACGACGGTTCGGCAACAACCGAAACCATTAACGCCGAAAACCAACTGAACGAAATTACGCGTGATGTTGCTCAAGGTCGCGGATTCATGTTGGATACGGATAATTTGGCCGGAGCCATCAGACTCATGTTCCACTTTTAGTAAAGAACATATCACAATCCACTAAGGGGACTGCTCAAAGCAGTCCCTTTTTTGTTTACTTTAGTCGCTAAATTAACTGCTATGACTTTTTTACGCTTAAAAAACATTTCGATTGCCTTCACCCTTCTACTCACCGGCACTTTAAGCGCTCAAGGCTTATTGTGGAAAATCGAGCCCCACGGAGAAACCGATGCCCCAATTTCGTATCTCTTCGGAACAATACACACCTCCAACAGTACAGTTTTTAAATTTAAACAAGACGTGCTTTCCGCATTGGAAGAAACCGATGTATTTTCTCCCGAAATAAACCCCGATAGTTTGAAAAACCCGATGTTGCTCATGTCTAAACTTATCATGGAAGACGGCACAACTTTAAAAGACCTATTGAATGAAGACGAGTACAATACCGTAAAAACGTTTTTTAAAGACTCTCTCAATTTACCGCTTGTGATGGTAAAAAAAATACAACCCGCCTTTCTTGCCGCAATGGTTACGGAAAGAATACTCAACGATAATTCGGGTATGCCGGCCTTAGACTTTTGGCTTCATGAACAAGCCAAAGAACAAAATAAAGAAGTCATTGCACTCGAAACCCTCAACGAGCAAATTGAGGCATTCAGCTCCATCGACTACCAATCTCAAGCCGATATGCTGCTCGAAGAAGTAAGTAACAGCGACTCCCGCAACAAAACAAAAGCATTGCTTGACGCCTACATTAACGGAGATTTGGAAGAGCTGAAAAATCTATCAGAAGAACAAAGCGAGGTCAGCGAAAACTTTGAAGAAGTATTCATTGTTAAGCGCAACCAAAACATGGCACAGCGCGCCCAAGAAATCATAAAAAGCGGAAAATCTTTATTCATCGCCGTAGGCGCGGCTCATTTACCCGGAGAAAACGGCTTGATTGAACTCTTTAAAGGTATGGGCTACACTGTTGAAGCTGTCGAAAATCGATAAGCTCAAACCCCTACTCAATCCTCTAAAAACCTAAAATAGCTGACTATGGAAGAAAAACGGTTTTTGAATAATGTTACTTCACATCTCATTCAAGAGCGTGATGATTTTTCAAAATCGCTGATCATCGTCCCCACCCGCAGGGCCGTATTCATGCTCAAGGAAGCGATACAAGAAGGAATGAAAAAAACGGGGTGGCTACCTCGTATCATGGCCATTGAAGATTTTATTGAGGAACTCACCGGCTATCGAACACTAAAGGGTGAAGAGCTTATTCCCGAAACCTATCCTATTTATAAAAAGGTTTTTACAAAAAGAAACTCCGATTTTTCGAACTACCTGAATTTCGTTCATGTGTTGTTGTCAGACTTGAATGATATCGACTCCTATCTCTTAGACGTAAAACAACTCTTTGCCTATTTACGCGATGAAAGGGCACTAAAACTTTGGAATCCGTCAGGCGAGAAATTAAGCGAATTTCAACAAGACTATTTGGACTTTTGGGAATATCTCGATCCTTTTTACCGTGAATTATCGGCCAAATTTGATGAATTAAAGGGCGGCTACAGAGGTTATATTTACAAGCAAGCCACCGTGGATACGCTCTCAAAATTCAATACCGGGTTTGGAGAAATAGAAACGTTAGATTGGGTTGGGTTCAACAACTTTAACGCTTGTGAGTATGAAATTTTTAAGCAACTCGTTAGCGGACCTAAAGCGGAACTTCACATTAGTGTAGATGACTTTTATTACAACGACTCTCAGCATGAAGCGGGCAAATTTGCTCGTGAAATGGTCAAAAAGCTTGAAAGGTACGTTCGTGTGTATCGATCTCAGGGTTTTTCCCGTCCCCAAAAAACCATCCGCGTTCACGGTGTACCGGGAGAATACGCCGTGGCCAAACTGGCCGGCAGCCTGTTGGAGGGTTCTGACCAAAATAAAAAAACAGCGCTTATTCTCGCCGATGAAAATTTAGTTTTACCCGTTTTGGGTTCATTGCCACCTGATGTAAATGAGGTGAATGTCACCATGGGATTGCCGATAAATAAAAGCCGATATTACGGGTTTCTACAGCAGCTTTTTAAAATCAGAGTCCAAACGCACAGGGACTTTCGAAAACGGTTGCACGTACCTTCGCTAATCGAATGGTTAAAGCATCCGGGATCGGTGGTTCTGAATATTAACGATTTAGACAATGTAGCCTCACATCTTACGCAGGCTCAAAAAGCCTACATTTCCGTTGACGAATTTTCTTCCGGCACCTCGAATAATTTACTTTTCAAGTTTTTAAACTCAAGAGAAAATACGCATCGCAGTCAACTTGATGTGCTTATCTCCCTCCGAAATATTTTACTCAAGTACGCCGAAAATGAAGAGGTAAGAAAAAATGACGCTACAGATTACTTTATGCTTCAAGGTGTTACTGATGTACTAGACCATGCCGTTCACTTTATGGAGAAGTACGGTATTGTTCAAAATCCCGAAGAACTCGAGAAGTTTTGGAGACTCATTGCCCCGGGGTTGAGTATTCCGATTAAAGGTAATAAGTCAGATTTTTTACAAGTGATGGGCGTTTTAGAATCGCGGGTTTTGGACTTTGACAGGATTGTGGTAACAAGTGTAAACGAAGGTGTTTTCCCCGCCGGGAGGTCGGGCTCGTCACTTATTCCTACTCAAATAAAAGCCAAATTCGGACTACCCGATTACAGTGCCGGTGACGCTATTTTTGCCTATCATTTTTATCGTTTGTTGCAATTCCCCGCCCAAATTGATTTGATTTACGATTCCTCTGCGGGGGATTTATCTCAGTCAGAACCGTCCCGGTTCATTCGCCAACTCAAACAGGATTGGGGGTTTGACCGGGGGGGCGATTTTGAGTGGACAGAGCACAATTTCAACGGACCAAAGGCCGATAACGCCATGCCCGTAATTGAGAAAACTCCCGGAATTATAAAACAAGTACAATCGTGGTTGAGTAACCCTTCGGGCGGACTTTCAGCTTCGGCGTTAAATACCTATTTAAATTCTCCGCTCGATTTTTACCTCAAGTACGTTTTACGCGTAAAGGAACCCGATAAACCTGAAGAACAAATTGAAGACAGCACTTTTGGAACGGTTGTACACGATGTTTTGGAAGAACTTTTTACCGATTTTGCTCAAAACAAAATTTTAATCGAAAGTCAAACTATTGAGTCGTTGCTCCCCAAAGTTGAAGAGGTATTAAAAAGAAAATTCAACATGCATTTTAAGGGTGGCTTTTCAACGGGTTCTAATTTTTTGATGCACAAAGTGGCTCTGGAAATGATTCGGCGGTTTCTCGACCAACAAGCTGCGGAGGCAGGCTCAAAAGAACAGTTTTTTATTCAGAGCCTTGAAGAAAGTGAAAAGCAACGTTTAAACGTATCGGGAATTACCTGTTATTTGACGGGCAAGGCCGATCGTATAGATAAGTTCAGCAAATACACTCGAGTGGTGGACTATAAAACAGGCAAGGTTGAACCTCCGGATTTAAAATTGAATGACATTGACTCGCTTTTTGATACTCAAATCGCCGCCGATAAAAGTAAAGCAAGACAAGTACTGTTTTATGCTTGGATGGTTTCTAAAAGAATAGACAACCAAGAATTCAAGTCGGGAATTTATTCCATGAAAAATTTGAGTGCCGGGTTTATACCGCTGAAAATCGCCAATGAGGAAATCATATCTCAGGAAATATTATTAGCGTTTGAATCGAAAGTTGAGAGAGTTTTAAAAGAAATCTTAAACCCCGATGTGCCATTTCACCAACCCATTACGGCCAAATACACTTTATTTGAATAATCAATTGGTTTCAAACCTATTCAGCTCAAAGTCAATTTTTTTTCTAACTTTGGCCGGTCTTAAAGAATTGAAGCTACCGGAAAACCGCATAATGAGCAACGTTAAAATTACAAGTCATTCAAAATATGCCGCCCCCATTCATATTTATCGAGTCGGGGTTTATGCATTACTTTTGATGAGCAGTGTTTTTTTGGCGACGCCGGCGGGCTTCGCCGAAAATAGTCCGCAAACAAGACCAACGTACAGCGAAGTGAATGACTTAGCGCAAGATTACATCAAGGCTTTACGCTCGGGCAGAACGACAGATTTTGCGCGATTATACACTCAGGACTCAGTAATTCTACAAAACTTTAGTGAGTTATTGGGTTTTAATATGGAGCTGAATTTACTGAGCGATTTTTCTGATGTGGTGATTTCAGGCAGAGAAATGGGAATTGAATGGGGACGAGTTCGATTCATTAAAGCTGAGTATATTA
The DNA here is from genome assembly GCA_003564735.1 of Cryomorphaceae bacterium. GTDB lineage: Bacteria > Bacteroidota > Bacteroidia > Flavobacteriales_G > Salibacteraceae > Salibacter. The sequence goes on along the minus strand of PXEK01000305.1, from coordinate 286 downwards.
CCAAGCGGGATGGTCCGTTTTTGATCGCTCACCCCTTGGTTATTGTATTTCAACACCGTTTGTTTCGCTATCGCATACAGCTTAATGCCACAAAAATTGGCGACAGTTGGAGTTTAGTCCCCATAGAGCGGGAAGAACCTCTTATTCTCATTCGATCTTTCGATAAATGAAAATGACCGATCTCAATTCAAAGTTACGGGGGTTTGACGGCAAAGGCCTTTTGCAATTAGCATTTAGCTCTTAGCTTTAAACGAAACCACCGCATTTTTCTATGCATTATTGAGTT
>PXEK01000361.1 GCA_003564735.1 Cryomorphaceae bacterium | reverse complement strand
CTGAGCCTCTTCAGGAAACTTCACCAACAATATTTTCGAGTTCCTCCTTGCCGTTGCGTTGTTTGTAAATACTTTTACACGCCAAATCAATAAACGAGTCGGTGATGTTCAATTTTAGGTTTTTTGGCGCGGTGCTAACCGCCTTTTTCCTTTTTTCTTTTTGTAGTAATGATGAAGTCGTAAGTTACGATTCTACGTTGTTACTCGGGCATCGCGGCAGCGGTTCAGCGGCTTACAACGACTCACCGGTTGAAAATACCATCGGCTCGGTTCGGTATGCTCTGGAATTTCTTGACGGTTGCGAGGTGGATATTCAAATGAGTGCTGATGGTACTTTGTGGCTGTACCATGACGCCGGCACCGGCGGTTGGTGTTCTGACCAAAATATTGAAGCGCCTTGTATTCCGCTGGCTCGCGATGAGGATTTGTTTGAATTATCAAAGTGCAGGGGCAACGCAAACGGCAAGTTGACTCGGCTCAAAGAGGTTTTGGCGCTGTTGAATCGGGAGGACTTTGGCCAAAAGGTACTTTCTTTGGACATTAAGGGCTGGTTTGAAGAAGATTGTTTTGAAGGCCGAAATGCTTCCCGTGATTACTTTGAGAAAATGGCTGCCGGAATGCACGACTTAGTGAAAAGCCACTGCATGAAAGAAAGGGTGATTTTTGAGACGAACTACACGTTTTTTCTTGATGAAATGAAGGGGTATGATTCGGATTATCAATGTTTTTTGTTGGCTTATGACGAGTACGACAATGCGGTGGAACATGCCGTAAAAGCGGGTTATGACGGGATTTCATTTAATTTGGCGTCGCCCTCCGTCACTGCGGAGAAAATTGAATACGCTAAGCGGAAAGGTTTGCGCACACAATTGTGGACAGTTTACAATCAAGAGCACTATGAAAGAGGCTTGGAGTTAAAACCTTACGCGTTACAAATAAGCGGTATTCCTATTGGAGATTTGAAGAGGTAACTTCTCGAGTTCGCTCTAGCCAAAGCCTCGTATCATTTGATAAAATCAGGTTGTTTTCTATAGTGTAACGGTTCAGCGTTTCATAATCTGCAAGTAGTTGCCGTAGTTTTTCTTTTTTTACCGAATCATTTAACGGTGTCAATTCTAAGTCTTCTTCAACGCTGTAGAGTTTGTCGTACAACAGCAATGTTTTCTCGTGGAGTACGCCGGTGAGTTCGCCGGTGAAGCTCCCCAAAAATATGGGATGAGCGGCTGAGGTCTCATCCGCGGCTTGCGCACCGCGCCCCAGCCAGTGAATGCGCCGGGGCAGTTCGAGGTTGAAGAGCGAGGAAAGTATGGCGGGAACATCGTTGTGTGAAATGATTTCCCGAAATGTAGCCGACTTTTTTACGGCGGGGGAGTAGATGAGAAAGGGTACGTGGTAGCGGTCTAGTTCATTTTTGTATTTGATGCCGTGAACGTTGTGATCGCCGAAAATGAGGAATACGGTATTTTTAAACTCGGGTCGTTGACTGTAACGGTCAAAAAAGTCTTTGAAAAAGGCGTCGGTGTAGAGTACTGTTGCCAGCTCTTTTTGTTTTTTCGTTATGAACGCTTCCGGGAATTTGGGCCTCAAGTTTTTAGCTTTTTGAAAGTAGTACTCCTCGTCAGGTATATCGAAGGGAGAATGGAGCGATAACGTGAGAAAAATATTGAAGTAGGGGGGGGGTTGTTTCACTAAATCCATGGAAGAAAAGTAGAGCTCGGCCATACGGTGGTCTTTAAATCCCCATACGTGTGCTTCGTTGTTAAACGTTTCCGGTTGAATATTAAAGGTGTCCTGTAAAAAATCTTGGTCGTTAAAGAAGTCGGTATCCTGATGTTCCAAAAATTGGCGGTAGTTGTCAAAGTACGACCATCCGCCATAAGCAAACGCGGTGGAGTAACCACGATTTGAAAAACGATTTAATACGGATAGGTGATCGGGATAAACCGTATTGATATTTAAAAAACCTCGTTCAAAACCGTGGGGAAGTCCGGCTAGTGCCGAGCTGAATATACCGTGTGTGCGATCGGTAATACTGAGCATGTTAGGCCAAAAAAGTCCGCCCGCAATTAACGAATCTAAAGTAGGGGTTAAGCTCCCGAACGCAGCGTTTGGACCGGTGAAGGAGGCCGAAAGACCCTCGGCAAAAATCACCACTACGTTCATCGAATCTTTAACGTCAATATACGTGTTCCAATCGGGAGCATGATGAAGTGTTGTACTTCGACTGAAAGGTGCGGTAAACATATCCCCTGACTTGGGGTATCCCATAGCGGTTCGGAAGCGTGTTATAGCTTTTGGAATTTCTGTTTCGGCAGTATCACCATCTGAGAGGTACTTGAGGGTATTCACCGTAAAGTAGGTCCATTTGGATTGATACAAGTTAAACTCTGAACGGGACGCAAACTTATCGGGATTGGGCTGCATCGTTCCCCTCCCTAAACCCAAAGCCAAACACAAAATCAGCGTTCCCAATCCCGCTATTGACGTGTACTTCGTTTTT
>PXEK01000328.1 GCA_003564735.1 Cryomorphaceae bacterium | reverse complement strand
TTAATGTGAATAAAGTAGTGAAATTATGAGAAATCAAATAATAAAGGGCGCCTTAGTACAGGCCGCCCTTTTTATGTTTTTAGGCCTGCAAGCTCAACAACCGGAAGCCGAGATTTTATTTGATATCGGTATTCAAGTTCAAGATATGCAATTTACCCCTGCCGGAGAAATTGTAATGTGTGGTAGTGCCGGTGGAAGACCTGCTGTAGCAAAAGCAGACACATTAGGTAATATTTTATGGATTCGCAATTACACCTCAGGTAAACCGGGTGAAAAACCACAGCATACAGAATTCAATTCTGTGGTGGCTGATGGAAAAGGAAACATTTACACAATGTGCGCTCAGCATTATTCCGTGCCAAATTTTATTGTGAAAATTGATTCCAATGGAAATGTACTCAGGGAAAGTGATTATTTTAATGCAACTGATACAAATGCCGAAGATTTCATTCCCGATTTACTAATATTTAATGATTCGGTTCTTTACGCTTTAGGTAGTGGGGGTATAAGAACTGTCGATTCCGAACTACTTACCGAAATTAGTGTTCAAAGTATAGGTACTTTGGAGAATTTCTTGTACCTATGGTCCGCGCCTACTTTTAAAGATGGTATTTGGTGGTTTGAAATGTCAAAAGGGGTAGGTAATATTGATGTCTTTGGTCAAGATTCCTTAGTGCTAATGCCGGATTTAATGCCGGAGGAAAACCTACTTCCGAGTTATCAGTTTTTAAGTGAGAAATCCGGGGTCATTCATGGTATATACCAAAAAGAGAGGAGATGGGACGAGCCTTCGCACTCAGGCTTTGTACCCGTATTTTATTCATATACACCTGAAAAAGTAATCCGCAAACAACACTTATTTGAGTTTAATGAAGAAATGAAAGAGGATACCATGTCTTACGGTTTAAGTTTAGCATATTCAGAGACTAAAGGATATGCAGGAATGGGCATTGAACGGCGGGGGAGAAATGCGAGCAGTACGAGTGAGTTGTTTCTGTACCAAGGCCGGTTACATGATGAGTTTGAGCGCCTGCATTACAGTTTTCCCGAGGAGTTAAACCAAGCACATTTTGGTTATCGATTCCCAAATATAATACGAGAATTCAGCGGTTCATTTTATTGCATTATGGTGATGGGCTCAGGAAATTCAGGAGGAAAACTCGTAAAAATGAAATTTCCGAATTTAGATGAATACCCGCCTGTAAGTGTTGCCGAAAAACAAAAAACCGCAAATCACAATTTACGCATTTACCCCAACCCCTCTACCGGCACATTTGAATTAACAGCGGAGGAACGCATTGAGCACATTCAAATATTCTCCCTTTCCGGTGCACTTATAAAAGAATACCGCCCGGCAGACATACAACAACAAATCACCATTGAAAATCCCGGAACTTATTTGGTAAAGTCGTACTTAACCGGAGGTAAAGTTAATGTGAATAAAGTAGTGAAATTATGAGAAATCAAATAATAAAGGGCGCCTTAGTACAGGCCGCCCTTTTTATGTTCTTAAGCCTGCAAGCTCAACAACCGGAAGCCGAGATTTTATTTGATATCGGTATTCGGGTTCAGGATATGCAATTTACTCCTGCAGGAGAACTCGTCATTTGCGGCAGCAGTAGCGATAAACCCGCTTTGATGAAGGCCGATACAAACGGAAATATACTTTGGGCCAAAAGCTATAATGATGGGAAAATGGCCGAGCGAGGGGTGAGACAAAATACCGAGTTTCATTCGGTTGTAACTGATGCAAGCGGCAATATTTATACGCTTTGTACACATACCGGTTTTGCACCCAATTTTGTCGTGAAATTTGATCCGCAAGGAGAAGTAATTTGGGAATCTGAATACTTAGAACAAATAGACTCTTCAGCTTATAGAGAGTTTGCTGATTTGCTTTTTATTCACGATACAACACTTTTTGTCATAGGTAGAAATTACAGAAAACTTCATATGAACGCAAATACCGGTAAGGTTTTATCACAAGGGGTTTTTGGTTCAGGAGGAGTTTTTAATAAGTTTAATAATGAAAGAATTTATCAAAATGGGCGTTGGTGGTTTTGGACTAATGAGGGAGTGGGAAGCATAGATACCACAGGGCGAGATTCAATCATAATATGGCCTGACCTTGATGATGATGAGTTTAATATTTTTGATGTTGTTCTTGTTTCTAGTAATGATGATTTAATTCATAGTTTATTATATAAACGAAAGAGATGGAGTTCTGCAACTCATTTGAGCTTTATTCCTTCGTTTTACTCCTTCAATGATAGTGAGGTTGTTCGAGATCAAAATTTATTTGAGTTTACAGAAGAAGTAGAGCGAGATACTATGTCTTACCATATCAGGTTAGCATATTCAGAGACTAAAGGATATGTAGGTATGGGCATTGAACGGCGGGGGAGAAATGCGAGCAGTAAGAGTGAGTTATTTCTGTACCAAGGCCGGTTACACGATGAGTTTGAGCGCCTGCATTACAGTTTTCCCGATGTATTAAATCAGCCGCAATTCGGCTATAGAGCTCCATCTAAAATTCGAGAATTCAACGGCTCGTTTTACTGCCTCGTGGTCATGGGGTGGTCATCAAGTAAAATCGTAAAAATGAAATTCCCGAATTTAGATGAATACCCGCCTGTAAGTGTTGCCGAAAAACAAAAAACCGCAAATCACAATTTACGCATTTACCCCAACCCCTCTACCGGTACATTTGAATTAACAGCGGAGGAACGCATTGAGCGTATTCAAGTATTCTCTTTATCGGGTGCTTTAATAAAAGAATACCGCCCGGCAGACATACAACAACAAATCACCATTGAAAATCCCGGAACGTATTTGATAAAAACCCTTTTAGAAAGCGGAAAGATTGAGCCGGGAAAAGTGGTGAAACTGTAATGGGATTCATGCTTGAAAACCGGTCTTTGATTTTCTCGTGTTCAAAATACTATCAAAAAATAATCACCTTATCTGCTCATTGAATTACAAGAAAGGAGGAAAATCTTTACAACACCACTTCGGTTTTCCCTTCTTCCAACTCTATATGGCAATGATCGGCTGAAATGCGGTACAATTCATCCACAACCAAAGAATCGTTTATCAAACCTATAAACCGAAAGAGCTCCTCGCTGTTTTTTAACTCAGTAACAAAATTATCATCTAAAATGGTGTAAGTGATTCCTCTCTCCGGCCTCGGGAAAGGCAAATGAACCACATCCAACGTATCTCCCGACTTTTTGCGAATAGTATAGGTGTTTGTGAGTGAATCTCCTGTCACCGTTACCGATATGGTTCTGAATTCCATAGTACACGGCGAAGTATTCACGTCAACAGAATCTTTCGAACACGCCGCTGCCGCCATCCAAACTAAAGTAATAAGAAAAAGATACTTGAATTTCATTTCACTAAAAACGTGAGCCTGACCTGCTTGGTTTCCGTAAGTTTCGAAATTAATCAGCTCAATTGAAGCGCCGTAAGTTTCTTATAATTCCCCTCTTTCAAACTCAGCAACTCATCATGAGTACCGCTCTCCACAATTTCGCCGTTTTTCAGAACCAAAATTTTGTCGGCGTTTTTAATTGTGCTCAATCGGTGAGCGATAACAATTGAGGTTCGTCCTTTCATCAGCTTTTCAAGCGCATCTTGAATATACTCCTCAGATTCTGAATCAAGCGATGATGTGGCCTCATCTAAAATTAAAATTTTGGGATTCTTTAAAATGGCTCTGGCAATTGCAATGCGCTGTCGCTGACCGCCTGAAAGTTGAATTCCGCGTTCACCCACTATCGTATCCAATCCGTTCTCAAACCGATCGATAAACTCATGAGCATTGGCCTGTTTTGCGGCTTCTGCAATTTGTGCATCAGATGCCTCGGGATTGCCGTACGCAATATTTTCTTTGATTGTACCGCCAAACAAAATCACCTCCTGCGGTACAATTCCCATTTGATGTCTCAAATCGCGCAAATCATAATCGGTTGCCGATTTACCGTCAAACAAAATTTCACCGTTCACGGGTTTGTAAAACTGCAATAACAAAGAGGCAATAGTCGATTTTCCCGCTCCTGACTGTCCCACCAACGCAACGGTTTCTCCCGGTGAGGCCGTAAAGTTTATATCTTTCAGAACCTTCTCAGCCCGTGAGGAATAATTGAAGTTTACGCCTTTAAATTCTACCGCCCCTTTAAAATTGGAAAGTTCGTTGGCTTTTGTTGCAATATCCAACTTTTCGGGTTCTTCATCCAGGATATTAAAAAGGTTCTCTGTGGCACCCACGGCCTTTTGAACCCGCGCAAATAAATCTGCGGTTCCCCCGAATGAGGCTCCGACAAAAACACTGTATAAAATGAAGGAGAACAACTCCCCAACCTGTATTTCACCGGCCTCTTTGAGCAAAACGCCCTGCCAAATCACCAACACAATGGATCCGAATAAAGCAAAAATAATAAAGCTTGCAAAAGCCCCGCGCCAAACGGCTCCTTTCATGGCCACTTTGCGCACGTCATTTGTACTTTGTGTGTAGCGCTTCATTTCAAAAAACTCGTTCACGTAAGCTTTTACGTTGGCAATTCCCGTGAGAGTTTCCTCAACAATCACGTTGGAATCTGAAATTTTGTCCTGTGTTTTTTTCGATAGCTTTTTAATGAATTTCCCGAAAAACACCGCCACCAAAATCATCACCGGCAATGTAGCCATCATGATGAGTGTGAGCTTCCAAGAGTAATAAAACAGCAATATCATTCCCACTACAATGATAATCACCTGCCTGATGAGCTCGGCAATTACCGTAGTGAATGTTTCTTGCAACAGGGCGATATCGGCAGATATTCTACTGTTGAGTTCACCCACTCGACGTTCAGAAAAGAACATCATGGGTAATTTAATGAGATGCGAATAGGTATCTTGGCGCAATTTGGCCAACATACGCTCGGTAACATCGCTAAAGGTGTAAATGCGGAAAAACGAAAACAGTGCGTTGAGAGCAAAAATGATGAAGAGTGCCGCCGCTACGTGGTTGATATTGTCAAAATTCAGGAGTGAATCAGAACTTTGTTCACCGGTGCCGGCATCAACCAGTTGACCCGCCAAGGCGGGAAATACCATAGAGGCCAGTGAAGATAAAATAAGAAAAATCAATCCGATTCCAAAAGTAAACTTGTAGGGTTTCAGGTAGCCGAATATGCGCAGGGATTTTTTCCACGCACCTTTAGACAGTTTGATTTTTTCTCGCTTTTTTCGGGGTTTAAACACGTTGATTTATTTTGCCGCAAAACTACGGTAATTCAAGCAACAAGGCGAAACGAACACACAGAAATACAAAAGATCAATCTTCATTGTAATGCAGCACTTCCCAAGTGTGATCGGCAAGCATTTGAACGGTGCTAATATATTTTTTGAAAGGCTTTTTCCTGCCCCACTCATCGGGCGCCACAAGCGAGAGCAGCGTTTCACCCGATTCTTTTTCATAAACGTGGTACTGTTTTCCCGGTATGGGCTCAAAATTCATTTGCGATTCGTAAATACGTTCGCTCACCTCAACGCGTTGTTGGAGCGCTTTGGCTTGATGCGCTAAAGTATGGATTTGCCCTTTGATTTGATCCATTTGTCGGTGGGTTTGCTCACCCATAGCGGCCAGTGCCCTACCCTTAATTTTGCCGGTATCTTCCGGTCTAATTTGAATACTGCCCACGTTGTGGGCATAGGGTAACAAACCGGGGTTTTCCGCTACTTTATCGGGATCAATAAAGGTTTTTGATTCTTTACCTGTGGGTTTTTCTTTTCTATCGCTCATAATACTGTGCTGCCGTTAACGAAATTGATAACAGTTGAGTTGCGTTATGGTTGAGTTTCGCGCGTGATTTCCTAACTTCAAATATATTCTATCCTTAGGATATATAACAAAAGTAGGCATGGCAAGGCTTGAATTCCGGCGATTGTTTTAATCTCCTCTTTATTCATCACAACCTTCACTTCAAACGGTTATCGCATGGCAGGAGTCGGTTCTGACCAAAAAACATAAGCCTTTTATAGTCAGAACCCACCCACCGTATGCAAAACCATCTGAAGCCAAACGACACATTTTAATTTCGCATTTGCATTATTTAACGAGTAAATCTGTAGATACAAAGCTAAATCACACAAATTTGTGTCCTCATTTTTAGGGGGGTAAATCGCGACATCTCCCGCAACTAAGTACTTGATTAATTGCAGTAAATTATGGAAGACACACAAGCTGTTGGTTCTGACCAAAAAAATACGCAACCCGGAGCAACACCCGATATGAGGGCGCTCAACGATTTAATTATTAAAGAAAGTGCGTTTATCGACCTGATTAAACAGGAGATGAAAAAGGTCATTATTGGCCAAGAGCACATGGGCGACAGACTTTTAATTGCGCTGCTCGCCGATGGCCATATCCTGCTCGAAGGTGTTCCCGGATTAGCTAAAACACTGGCGATTAACACGCTGTCAAAAACGGTGAAAGCCGATTTTAGTCGTGTGCAGTTCACTCCGGACTTACTGCCTGCCGATTTGGTGGGAACTACGATTTACAATGCCAAAACGGGTGAGTTCTCCAATAAAAAAGGACCGTTGTTCGCCAATTTTGTACTGGCCGATGAAATCAACCGCGCCCCTGCAAAGGTTCAAAGTGCGCTGCTTGAATCCATGCAGGAACGACAAGTAACCATCGCCGAAAAAACATATCCGCTGCCCAAGCCTTTTATGGTGCTTGCAACGCAAAACCCCGTGGAACAGGAAGGTACTTACCCGCTGCCCGAGGCTCAGGTTGACCGTTTTATGCTCAAGGTGGTTTTAGATTATCCCAAACGCGAAGAAGAAAAACTGATTATCAGGAATAACATCGCTGCCGGAGGTTTCCCAACGCCTAACCAAGTGTGTACACCCGATGATATCGTGAAAGCCCGAGAGGTGGTGCGCCAAATTTACATGGACGAAAAAATTGAAAAGTACATTGTGGATATCGTTTACGCAACCCGTGAACCCGAAGAGTTCAATTTAGGCAACTACAGTCGCATGATTACTTTTGGAGCGTCACCCCGTGCGTCCATCAGCATGGCTTTGGCGGCTAAAGCTTACGCTTTTATTAATCATCGAGGATATGTGATTCCGGAGGATGTGCGCGCGGTTTGTAAAGACGTTATGCGCCACAGAATTGGACTGAGTTACGAGGCCGAAGCGGAAAATATCACTGCCGAACAAATCATTAACGAAATACTGAATATTGTAGAGGTACCGTAACACTTCATCCATTTTACCGCTATGAATACACAAGAGGTACTTGAACGCGTACGTGCCATTGAAATTAAAACCCGAGGACTATCGAATCAAATTTTTTCGGGGGAGTACCACTCTGCCTTCAAAGGTAGAGGTATGGCGTTTAGCGAGGTGAGAGAGTACATGCCGGGCGATGAAATAAGAACCATCGACTGGAACGTTACGGCGCGACTCAACCACCCTTACGTAAAGGTTTTTGAAGAAGAGCGCGAACTCACGGTAATTTTGATTGTGGATATGAGCGCGGGCCGAATGTTTGGCACCAACAAACAACTCAAAAAGGAGTTGATTACGGAAATCAGCGCCCTACTCGCCTTTTCGGCCATACAGAATAACGACAAAATAGGTGCGCTGTTTTTTGCCGATAAACCCGAAAAGTTCATCGCGCCCAAAAAAGGAAAATCGCACATTTTACGCATTATTCAAGAGCTCATCAATTTTGAGCCCGAAACACAACAAACCAATATCAAAGAGGCGCTGCGGTACGTCAATAATATTGTAAAGAAAAAAGCCATCGTGTTTTTAATCAGCGACTTTATTGACGAGGATTTTAGCGATGCACTTAAAATCACCAACCGCAAGCACGACTTGGTGGCTTTACACGTTCGCGACCGACATGAAGAGTATTTGCCCAATTTGGGTCTGGTACCCTTTAAAGACCCCGAAAGCGGCGAAATGTATTGGATTGATACGGCAGACTCAGCCGTGCGAAAAAAATATGAGAAAGATCGCAAAACGCAAGTAAACGCACTCAATGAGCTTTTTAGGAAATCGGGCATTGATGCCGCCTCGGTTTACACGGGTGAAGACTACGTAAAACCGCTAATGAACCTGTTTAGACAAAGATAAAAGTATGAAGAATACCCTTTTACTCTTTCTTTCTGTATTTTTATCGACTGCCCTTTTGGGGCAATCCGTAACCTTGCGTCCCAACAAAAATGAAATAAAAATAGGCGAACAGGTTACCGTATGCGTTATTGTGACCGCCGATGACAGCGCCGTCATTCAAATGCCCGTTGAGGGACAAATTAGGCCCAAAAAAATCATGGCTGTCGAAAAGCTCGACCCCGATACCTCGCGCTACAATGACTCGGGAAAAAACCTCATTGAAATCAACCAAAAGTATGTGATTACCTCCTTTGACACGGGACTGCACGAAGTACATTTTCCCGCGGCATACATCAACAGTGAGGAATATACGGCCGATCCGTTTTTTGTATCCGTAATCGATGTGGAGGTAGATTTAGAAGCCGACTTCGCCGATGTAAAACCCCTTGAAGAATTCCCCTATACCTTCAAAGAGCTTTTGCTGATGGCTCTAAAATACCTCCTCATAGGTTGGGGAGTGCTTATGGTAGCCGCCGTTATAGCTTACCTGCTGGGTAAAGATAGAATCATCGAAGCCGAAAAAGTAACCGAGAAACCTAAAATTCCGGCTCACCTTCTCGCGCTGGAGGCTATTGCAAAATTGGAAAAAAGCGACCTCATTGAAAAAGGAAAATTCAAAAAGTTCCATATCAAGCTTTCTGAAATTTCTCGTCGATACCTCGAAAACCGATACGACATCAGGGCGCTTGAAAGTACAACCAACGAAATTACAATCTCACTCCACACGGTAGATGTAGATGCGGAGCTGAAGGAAAAAATCATCAGGGCGCTGAGTATATCCGACTTGGTGAAATTTGCGAAAGTTACGCCCGCGCCAAGTGAAACCGACTTTGCCTTGAAAGCGACAAAAACATTTGTAGAAAAAACAAAGCAAGAAAATAAACCTGAAGAAAACGAAGCATGAATTGGTGGAGGAACATAGAATTTGCAAATCCCGAAGCCTTTTGGCTGTTGGCTTTAGTGCCGTTACTCACGGCGTGGCACGTTTATTCTTCAACACGAAAAAACACCTTTGTAAGTCATAGCAATATCGCACTGCTTAAGCATCACACCTCTCTAAAGTACATCGCCAAACACTTCCTTTTCGCACTGGAAATGTTGAGCGTAGCTCTTATTTCCACGGCATTGGCCAGACCTCAAAGTTCGAGCGAAAACAGAGAAGTCGTAACCGAGGGGATTGACATTGTGATTTCCCTTGATATTTCGGGAAGTATGCTGGCGAGAGACTTTCAACCCAACCGCCTCGAAGCCTCGCGGGAGCTGGCCAAAGAATTCATTGAGAAACGAGAGCATGACAGAATCGGACTGGTGATATTCGCCGGTGAAGCCTTTACTCAGTGTCCGCTCACTACCGACCACGCCGTACTCAAAAAACTGTTTAACGACGTTGATTTTGGCATGGTCAAAGACGGTACCGCCATAGGTTCGGGATTGGCCGTAGCCGTTAACCGACTGCGCAACAGCGAGGCCGAAAGTAAAGTAGTTATACTACTCACCGACGGTGAGAACAACGCCGGCGACATTCCGCCCCTTACCGCAGCTGAAATCGCTCAAAAATTCGGTATTACCGTGTACACCGTAGGTGTGGGCACCACGGGAACCGCTCCCATGCCGGCACGAACCATTGACGGGCGTATCGTTTACCGCGATGAACCCGTACATATCGATGAGGAAACCCTCAAAAAAATCGCCGATATAACAGACGGCAAATACTTTAGAGCCCAAAACAGTAAAGAGCTGCAAAATATTTACGCCCTTATTGACGAGATGGAAAAAACAAAAATAGATGTGATAGAATTCAGCAAAAAGAAAGAGGAATACCTCATGCTCGCCGTGGCATCAGGATTGTTTTTGCTGCTTTCATTTCTCATTAAAACCACCATATTAAGGTCGATTGTATAGCTATGTTGAAATTTGAACACATATCGTTTTTGTGGGCCTTAACGCTCATTCCGGCAGTAATCGCCTTGTTTTGGTATTCCCGTTATCGGCGTAAAAAAGCCCTGCACAACTTTGCTTCGAGCCAACTCATCGAAATCCTCATGCCCGATATATCAAAAACCAAACCCGCTTGGCGATTATTCTTTTTGTGCCTTGCACTCGGCTCGGTGATCATTGCCGCAGCCGGACCCAAAATAGGCACGCGACTGGAGGAAGTCAAACGCGAGGGGGTGGACTTGATGATATGCATTGACGTTTCTAAAAGCATGTTGGCCGAGGATTACAAACCCAACCGACTCAAACGTGCCAAGCGCGCCATTCAAAAATTGGTGGATAACCTGAGAGCCGACCGCATAGGCATGGTGGTTTTTGCCGGTGAGGCCTTTGTTCAACTCCCCATCACCGCAGATTATGCTGCCGCAAAACTCTTTTTGGAGCACATCTCCACCGATATGGTTTCTACCCAGGGTACGGCTATTGGAGATGCCATTACACTTGCCACACAATCCTTTGATGAAGACAGTGAAGCGGGAAAAGCCATCATTGTCATCAGCGACGGTGAAGACCACGAAGGCGGTGCCGAAGAAGCGGCGAGAGCGGCCCGCGACCAAGGCATTACCGTACACACCATCGGCTTTGGATCGGTGGAAGGCGCGCCCATTCCCATTTATCGCGGCAAACAGCAAATAGGCTATGTTAAAGACAGAGCCGGGCAGACTGTTATCACTAAACTCAACTCCAAAATGTTGGAAGATTTAGCCGATGCCGGCGGCGGAAAATATGTGCGTGCCACAAATACCGATTCGGGATTAGGCTTCATTTTTGATGAAATAGCCAAAATGGAAACCGCCGAATTCAAATCTGAAATGTACACTGATTACGAAAACCGCTTTCAGTACTTTTTGGCACTTGCATTACTCGCCATAACCGCCTACCGACTCATTGGCGTGAAACGCAGCGCACTTTCCAAAAAATTAAATCCGCAAGCATGAGAATCACCATACAACATATCAGTTGCCTTGTTTTTTTGCTTTTGGTCGGAACCCAAATCACCACCGCGCAAAACGAACGTCAATTGGCCCGATTGGGCAACGAGCGGATGGAAGCCGGTGATTACGAGAAAGCCGTGGAATACTATAACCGCGCCCTGGAAATCAATCCCGATATGCCCAAGGTGCGCTACAACATTGCACTGG
>PXEK01000033.1 GCA_003564735.1 Cryomorphaceae bacterium | reverse complement strand
TGCCGGGCAAGATTCCTCATTTGAAAGCAACCCGCGATTTATGATGTCATCTGATACGGGAACTTTCCCCATTCACTTGCGCGTTGAAAATCGGTTTGGCTGTTGGGATGAGGTAACCAAGGAGCTGATCATTGGTTCTGAATATAATATGTTTGTGCCCAATGCATTTACTCCAAACTCAGACGGATTAAATGATGTGTTTGCACCTGTGGCCATTGGTGTAAGTGATGAGGATTATACCTTGCAAATATTCAACCGTTGGGGACAGATTATATTTGAAAGCAACAGTTTGTCAATTCCGTGGGACGGCAGAATTCAAAGTACCGGTGAACTTGCCCCGGGAGGTGTTTACATTTGGAAAATCATTGCCAATGACAATACCGTTGATCAAACCCTGCATGAGAAAATGGGGAGTGTTACTTTGATTAGGTAGTAAAAAGGGAAACCTTGGACTCGATTTAATGAATAAGCAACTATTCACTTATCGGTTTACAAGGTTGAGATTCTAAGAAGTTAGTTTTCGACACTTACCTCGATAAGCCTGCGGTGTGCTTCCTATGTGGTTTTTGAAAAACGTTGTGAAGTATGAGGTATTACTAAAGCCGGTTTCGTATCCTATTTCACGAACAGTCAAATTGCTGTAAGCTAAAAGCTTTTTGGCTTTGCGCAATTTTTCAATTTGAATGTAACGCCCGGGGCTTAAACCTAATTCATTTTTAAAGTGTCTGTAAAAGTTAGCTCGGCTCATGCAGGCCTCTGAACTGAGTTGGTCAATATTGATTTGTGCCGAAAGGTTTTGCTTTATGTATTTTATTGCCGCTGCAAATGGGCTGCCACTTAAAGAGCGATACTTAGATTCAATAAAATGTCGCCCCTGTGTTTGCATTAAGCGAATGATGATTTCCTGAATACGCAGGTTAATGATTTGATCTTTCATTGAGGATTTATCGTGAAAGCAAAGCGTGAGCAATTGATTTACCGAGCCTGTAAAATCCTCATTATTGATTAAATGAAAATATTCTTTATCAATGTCCCATGAATGAAGTGTTCCTTTTTTAGGATATTCGTAATTGAGTTTATTTAGGGTGTCTTGAATAAGGTCTTTTGACAGTACCAGTGCAATACACTGTGTCGGGGTGGAGCTTGAGGACTCGGGAAAGTCGATGACCATTTTTTCATTTGGTGCGGTAATAACTGTTTCACCCGGTAAATAGTCAAAAGGTTTTTTATCGGGGAGGTGCATTACCTTTTTTCCTCTTACCATACCCGTAATACTGAGGTGGTCAAACTCTAAACCAAAATTGTAGGCGGCTTCCCGGGTTTCGTAAATATTGAGCTGTGCTTCATTAAAATCGAAAGAGGTTCTATTTTCTACTAAGGTATTGAGTTTGTTTTCATCAACTAGAGGAACGGTGTTGAGGTAAAGCGACATAAAATCAAGAGGTTACATGTAAATTCATTCCAAAGATAGACAAAATGAGACAAATACAAAGGTTTTTGATACAATATGAAATGATATATCCTAATTATTCCGGGCTTCTTTGTGTAAACTTTTAATTTTAAGATTATGAAAAATGAAAAATCGGAGGCTATTGCGTTTCCAAAAGTGAATGAAAAGTACAATCATTTCATAAACGGTGAATGGGTTGCACCCGCATCAGGTGATTATTTTGATAACATTACGCCCATTAACGGAGAGGTGTTTAGCAAGGCTGCCAGAGGGAATGAAGAAGACATTAATAAAGCTATTGATGCCGCCACGCAAGCCTTTCAAACCTGGTCAAAAACAGGGGCTGCCGCACGGTCAAAAGTATTACTCGATATTGCCGACATTATTGAACAAAACTTGGAAATGCTGGCCAAGGTTGAAACTACCGATAACGGAAAGGCATTAAGAGAGACTATGGCTGCCGATTTACCGTTGTGTATCGATCACTTCAGGTATTTTGCCGGTGTAATTCGGTCAGATGAAAGCACCATAAGTGAACACGATGAAAATACGGTGAGCATAAACTTGAAAGAGCCGTTAGGTGTGGTAGGGCAAATTATTCCCTGGAACTTTCCGTTGTTAATGGCTGCCTGGAAAATTGCCCCTGCTTTAGCTTCGGGTTGTACTGTTGTGGTAAAGCCTGCCGAACAAACGCCTACGAGCATCATGGTATTGAT
The DNA here is from genome assembly GCA_003564735.1 of Cryomorphaceae bacterium. Classification (GTDB taxonomy): domain Bacteria; phylum Bacteroidota; class Bacteroidia; order Flavobacteriales_G; family Salibacteraceae; genus Salibacter. The sequence goes on along the minus strand of PXEK01000033.1, from coordinate 345 downwards.
GGATCTGATTAAAGATGTAATGCCAAAAGGTATATTGAATGTTGTAACGGGCTTTGGACTTGAGGCAGGAAAGCCTTTGGCATCTTCACCTCGTGTTTCCAAAGTTGCTTTTACGGGAGAAACAACTACGGGAAGACTAATCATGCAGTATGCGGGTCAAAACCTAATTCCCGTAACTATGGAACTGGGCGGGAAGTCCCCCAACATTTTTATGCCCAGTATTGCTGATCATGACGATGCATTTTTTGATAAATGCGTAGAGGGAGCCGTAATGTTTGCACTAAACCAAGGCGAGGTATGTACTTGTCCGTCAAGAATTCTTGTCCATGAAGATATTTATGACCG
>PXEK01000084.1 GCA_003564735.1 Cryomorphaceae bacterium | reverse complement strand
TGCATTTGTTATTGCGCTATTTCAAGAAAAACGTATTCCTTTGTCCCAAGCAAGAGATTTGTTGAAATAGCGTGTTTTCCGGTTTGAGTACCTCTCAATATCTTCCCGTGTATTCACAAATAGTAACGGGGGAGTAGTTGAAAGTGTAAGAGTTGCGGGAATTTTTAGGTTGAAACTCAAAAGAAGAATACGGCAATCATATTTACGCTAAAAATAATTGTTTTGAAGAAAGAAGTTCAAATAGGCCTGGTAGCCCTCACAGCTATAGCAGTTGCATACTTTGGTTTTAGTTTTTTGCTGGGGAAGCAAATTTTACGAAAAGGAGATCAGTTTTACGCCGTTTATCCATCGTCGGGAGGTATTGCTGTTGATAATCATGTAAAACTTAACGGTATAAGTGTGGGCAAGGTTAATGAAGTCGAACTAACGAGTGAAGGCGACGGAGCGGTTTTGGTAGGCTTTTATATAGATCACGAAAGCGTACGCATTACCGATTCTACCGTAGCTAAAATTGCAAGTTTGGATTTATTTGGCACTATGGCAGTGGTTTTGAGTAATACGTCCGTAGGAAATCCGTTGGCATCAGGCGACACGGTGGCATCTCAAGTTCAAGGTGATTTAAGGTCGGTTGTAGATGAAAGGATTAGGCCGCTCGAGAAAAAGACTAATGAGCTTATTGGTTCCATGGATTCGCTGGTGCATTCGATTCAACTTATCCTAGACCATGAAACAAGGCAAAATTTACAAAACAGTTTTAAGAGTATCAATAAATCACTTCAAGTGTTTGAGAGTACTGCAAATACTTTAGATGCATCGGTTGAGAAAGAAACGAAGCGAATAGATAGTATATTGCTGAATGTAAACGCTATAGCAGAAAATATAAAGCAAAACGAAGAGAATATAACGAATGTACTTTCTAATTTTTCCAACATAAGTGACTCTTTGGCTAAAGCTGATATTGTAGGAACCTTTGATAAGGCAGGGAAAACAATGAATAATGTTTCAGATATTATGGAGAAAATTGACAGGGGAGAGGGAACAATGGGGATGCTGATCAACAACGACTCACTGTACAATAATCTTAATGAGGCTACTTTAGAATTAGATAAACTTTTAGAGGATATGCGTGTTAACCCGAAACGCTACATGCACTTTTCCGTTTTTGGAAGACGTGAAAAACCTGCCGAAAAACCTAATATGAAAGAGAGATAATTTATGAGTATCGGAAGTATTGTATTTATAGTTTTCTTGATTGCTGCCGTGGCGCTCTTTTGGCGTAACGTAGGCAAAATAAGACGAAATATTTTATTGGGTAGGGATGTGGATAGAACAGATCGTAAACCCGAGCGAATTAAAACCATGCTGAGGGTGGCTTTTGGTCAATCGAAGATGGTTACCAGACCTATCGCAGGTATAATGCATGTTTTTATTTATGTGGGTTTTGTGCTCATTAATATTGAGGTACTTGAAATTATTTTGGATGGTGCTCTGGGCACACACCGTGTTTTTCATGCGGGACTGGGAAGTTTTTATTTTGTAGTCATTAATTTTTTTGAAATTTTGGCGCTACTTGTAGTGATTAGTGTTGTGGTCTTTTTAGCGCGCCGTCTTTTCCTCAATATACCTCGCTTCAATAAGCAGGAAATGAAGGGGTGGCCTAAAATTGACGCACTCAATATATTATGGATTGAGCTGGTTTTAATGGCTGCTTTTTTAATAATGAATGCCGCTGATAGCGCCCTAATGCAACTACCGAGCGATACTTTGGTTGATGCGGGTCTATCAAAGTACGCCCTCAATTTGGAGCACAACTTTATAATCAGTCAATTCCTAACGGGAATCTTGCCACAAGACCCTGCTGCCTTGGCTACCATAGAACGCGTGGCGTGGTGGGCACAAATTTTGGGGATTTTGGCTTTCTTGAATTATCTACCGTTTTCAAAACATTTCCATATCATTTTGGCATTTCCCAATACGTACTATTCTAACCTTAACCCACAAGGTTCATTTACAAACAATGAGCAGGTAAAGAAAGAGGTAGAAACCATGTTTGATCCCGATGCAAACCCTTATGCCGAGCCTTCACCTGAAGAGGCTGAGGAGCCCATCCAAACTTTTGGAGCTAAAGATGTGACGGATTTGACTTGGAAGAATTTGATGGATGCTTATAGTTGTACCGAGTGTGGAAGGTGCACTGCTGAGTGTCCCGCCAATCAAACCGGGAAGTTGCTTTCCCCGCGAAAAATTATGATGGATACCCGCGACAGACTTGAGGAGGTGGGTGAAAATATTGATAAGCACGGTAAAGATCACGATGACGGCAAATCACTGCTTAATGATTTTATTACTCCCGAAGAATTGTGGGCTTGTACTACGTGTAACGCTTGTGTGCAGGCGTGCCCCGTAAATATTGATCCGCTTTCCATTATTATGGAAATGAGGAGGTATTTGGTAATGGAAGAATCTGCACCGCCCACAGAACTTAATTCTATGTTTACTGCGGTTGAAAATAATGG
>PXEK01000304.1 GCA_003564735.1 Cryomorphaceae bacterium | reverse complement strand
GCAACACCCTCACTAAATGCTTTGCAGCCCGCATTATCAACAACAGTTACCCGATATGTACCCGCACCTAAGCCTTCCAGGTGACCTGTGCCTGCTGAATCACTTGTTGAATGACCTCCGGTCCATAAGAAGGTATAAGGAGGAATTCCTCCCGTAAATTGAGGAGCGAGTACTGCATCATTGCTTAAATTGCCATCGGGGTCGTTAAAAGGATTACACGAAATTTCTTGAATAATTTCAATTCCCGAGTCTTGACTCTCCGGAGCACCATCGTTAACTAAAACTACCTCAATCTCCCCTACGCAGTTATTCGTATCTACAATTGAAACATTATACACGCCTGCCGCTAGGGCAGTATTGGTTTCCCCTAAAGTATTATCAGGCCAAATAACAGAGTGATTGGTATCATCAGGGGTTACTGTGACCGCTCCATACTGCATGCCACAGCCGGGGTTCTGAATATTATTCACTTCCCCCGTAATATCAGGACACTCTCCCGTTAGGTTAATTCTTATTTTAGGGTTGGCAAACGTTGTGAAAAACCATGTTTCATTGGAGTTGTTGGGACGTACAAAAACCGTTTCGGGATCTGATCTGTCCCCGCCTTGCACCCAAGAAACCGAATCCCCCACAGCTTCCCAACCCACTACAACTTCTTGTCCCGGCCTTACAATGACATCATTTATGTCAAACCTAGTCCAATTGCCCAACATTTCAGGAGTAACGGTGGTAAACAACCTTTCTATGGGATTAAAAGATTTGCCCCAAACTGTAATAATAACACCGGACGGTCTTTTTGCACTTGATTCAGAAAAATAGATATCGACAGACTTAATTGTATCGCGCACTGAAAAGGGGAACAGGGTTCCAATAGAGTAATTGTAGTTCTCAAAAAAGCTACCGTTATCGATCGTAATATGGTCGGGTACTCTAGAATACACTGAGTCTGCAATATTAAACCGCATAGATATTGTATCGTTTTCCGGTAGGTGATCCGGTAAATCAGATGCCACCACAAAATCAGCCAGATAGGGTATAGCGGGTTTATCTAAGACAATATATCCGACGTTTTATAATGAGTCAAGAGACCCCGGAGAAGAGGTAATACTTTGAGAAGAGTTTTCTAAGTTACCGTTAAAGTAGGTATCAATTCGGGAGTTTGGCCGGGTATTAATACCGTTATTTCTAATCCATCCGCTAACGAAAATAGTATCATTTTTTGCATGGCGATAGGGAATGTTGCCAAAAAAATGCCTGCGATTTGAGCCTAAATATACTTCTAAAAGTTCTAGCTCATTTCTTGGAGCTTCCACGAAATATAAATCGTCAATCATCCAAAAGTAATAGCCGCTGCCGTTCGCATTTGACTCGGTAACACCGTCAAAAACAATACGTACCTTAACTTGGGAGTTATCGGATACCGACGGCGGCAAAGGCATAAGAACTCTTTCGCCGGGAGCAGTGGAGGAGTTTACGGCGAAATCAGCATCGTAAATATGCAGGGTATCACTCCAAGTGAGGCCGTTATCTATGGAGAACACCATATAGCACGTCCCTTGAAATCGCCTAAAGTACGACCGCATATCTAAAAACAAACTTGGATAACCTGAAAAGTTGATTGTAGGCGATTCGATAATTCCCAAATGTGGTGCGGGTCTGCTACCTTGACCCATGGCATTAGAATCACCGTTATTATCCAAATAGTCTGAGTCAAAAATCATGAACCCATTCGCAGCGGTGGGCGACTGTATGGGACCTCTATTACCGACAAGAGCTCCACGCGAACCCACGCTTAAATCGGGTGTTGTTGATGGCCCTCTATACTCCCAGGCAGCATTATCTGCAACATTCCAGTTGCCGTTCCCCGCATCACCTGCCAATCCCCTACTAAAGGTTTCAGCAAATAACGTATCACCAAAAGACACTGTAGCGTTTGAAATTCCTCCACCTCTTGTGAAAGGGGAGTGCTTCACAGCATCTTCGCCTCCATAGCTTTGCGCCCTATCCATAATTGGATAACGCTTAGGGTCTAACTCTTGAACTTGAGCCAACAACGAACCTATGCCAACATTGAACACAGCCAGGTACAAGATAAAGATTCTCATTGTTTTCACTTTTATTTTTCGTCGTAAAAGTAATAAATTACAGATATCTGTCAAGAGTCGTTTCATTTCACAATGAAAACAATACCGAAGTGATTTAATTGCGGATTATTCAAGACTAAAACGGCATGCTAAATCCGGTTTCTTTATTTCAAAAAAAAGCCGAGTATCTTAATGACACTCGGCTTTTCAGTAAAAATATATAAAAGATTACTTGATAGAAACTCGGTACACAGCTCTTGCGCCTTTAGCGGAATTCACCTCTAAAAGATACATGCCGCTTGAAAGGTTATCGTAGTTCATCACATGAACATTTGAGCCGTTAACGTTTACTCTTTCAGTACCAACGATTTGACCCACCATATTTCTAAGCGTTATAGTGTATTCATCGTTTAAGTTAGAAAACTCAACGTT
>PXEK01000333.1 GCA_003564735.1 Cryomorphaceae bacterium | reverse complement strand
AGGAAGATTCGGGAAAAAGTATTCACGACCAAGATCCCTTTCACACCCTTATCGATTTGAATCGCGCCGGTGTACCCCTGCTGGAAATCGTAACCGAGCCCGATATACGCAGCGGCAGAGAAGCTTACTTGTATTTGATGGAAATACGTAAGCTCGTGCGCTATCTCGACATTTGCGACGGCAATATGGAAGAGGGCTCGCTTCGCTGTGATGCCAACATCTCGGTGCGATTAAAAGGTTCTGAAAAGTTTGGTCAAAAAGTAGAGGTGAAAAACATGAACTCAATGCGAAATGTGCAGCGAGCCATAGAACACGAAATTGAGCGGCAAATTGCTGCGGTGGAAGCGGGTGAGGAAATATTTCACGAAACGCGAACATTTAATGCTGCCGACGGCACCACCACACCGATGCGGAGTAAAGAGGAAGCCAACGATTACCGCTATTTCCCTGAGCCCGATTTATTGCCCCTCATCCTCGAGGATGAATACATCAACGACATCAAACAGCAACTGCCCGCCCTCCCGGCAGAGCTTTATGCCAAGTACACGAAAGAGTTAGGGTTGTCAGATTATGACGCGGGCATACTCACCGAAAACAAAGAAATAGCCGATTATTTCGAAGGGGTTATTGCACATACCTCCGATTATAAATCTGCCGCAAACTGGGTTATGGTAAACGTGAAGTCATATTTAAATGAACTTGCCGTGGATATTGACCGGTTCCCTCTAAAGCCCGTTCAAATAGCAGAAATCATAGGACTTTTAAAGGAGGGCAAAATCAACAGCAGTTCAGCTAAAAAATTATTTGCCGAGTGGGTGAAGCAGCCCGAAACACAAATAGAACAATTAGCCAAAGCCTTGGACTTATTTCAATCGGCAAATGACGACCAAATGGAGCAACTCGTTTCCGGTGTTTTGAACTCCCACCCCGATGAGGTGAGCAGATAAAAAGCCGGAGAGAAAAAACTACAGGGCTTTTTTATGGGCCAAGTGATGAAAGCTGCAAAAGGAAAGGCCGATCCAAAAACCCTGAATCAACTTATTCAAAAACACCTAAACTCATGAAGAAGATAAAGTTTATTTTAAGCCTTTTAATAGGTGCGTTCTTTTTACACTCATGCAGCGAGCCTGAGGAGGGAAATGTGGTTATTCGAGGTACTATTGACGGTATTGACGAAAAAAAAGAAATTTACCTTTTTAAAATCACGAGCAAGGTAACCCCCTTTGATACGGCCGTGGTAAAATCCTCGGGAGAATTTGAAATGATCAGTCAAATCGAAGAAATCGGTTTTTACCGTTTGGGTTTCAGTCAAAACCAAAACTACTTGTCCTTAGTGGTGAGTCCGGACGATGAAATTACCATCTCGGGAAACTACGGTGGTTTGGAAGGAAAAGCGAATATTGAAGGCTCTGAGGAGTCTCTCGCTTTGCAGCAGTATTTTGCGTCACAGTCGAAATCTCAGAACACCGCCGACAGTATTATGCGAGAAATGCAGTTTGCTCAGCAGAATCAAAACACCGTAAATTACCGCAATGCGCTCATTCACTACAGAATGCATGAGCAATCAAATCAAGCGCGAATAAAAGAGTTTCTTAAAGAAAACGACGATAGAGTAGCCGCCTTGGCCGCTCTTTCTAACTTAGATCCCGAGAGAGATTATGAGCTTTTTGTCGAGGTTTTGAACAACCTTGAACCCAAATTGTCGAGTAATCCCATTTACACTAAGTTGAAAACAAAAGTGGATAATTTGGCAAAAACGCAGGTTGGTGCAATCGCCCCTGAAATCAGCATGGCCGGGGTAGATGGCGAAAACATCAATTTGAGCTCATTGAGAGGTAAGTATGTTCTGATTGACTTTTGGGCATCATGGTGTAAGCCTTGCCGCATTGAAAATCCCAATGTGGTGAGAATGTACAACGAGTACAAGGATAAAGACTTTGAAATTTTCGGTGTTTCACTTGATGAGGAGCGCAACAAATGGCTACAAGCCATTGAGGAAGATAATATTGAGTGGGTCCAAGTTAGTGATTTACGCGGCTGGAACAACGAAGCGGCTCAAACATTTAATGTCAATTCTATCCCCGAAACTGTATTGCTCGACCCCGACGGCGAAATTATCGCCAGAGGCCTGCGCGGTCGTGAGTTGGAAGAAAAACTAGCCGAAATTTTATAGTATCGGCTGATTTCTATTATTGGGTTATGCCTTTAGATATCGTGGTAACAGATTTGAAGAGTCATTACCGGTTATTCTCTTGTTCAGCAAAGCAGTTCCCCTCTTTAATTACATTTAAACAAAGAAGGTTATAAGAACTAACTAATGAACGTATCACATAAAAAGTAACCCTCGAGGTTCTGAAAATTCTCCTTTCATTTTTCCTAAATGAACCGACCGAAGGGAAGTAACCGAGCGCAGCGAGCTCATGAACACCTTTAAAGTTCTTATTTTGTAAATAAAAAACACTGTGACTTAGAAGATACCATCCGAACACCGCATGTTTGTTTCTTTTTTTCGTTCGTTT
>PXEK01000232.1 GCA_003564735.1 Cryomorphaceae bacterium | reverse complement strand
GACACCCAACAATTAATCCATCGTAACAATTGAATAATTCCATGGACAATTTGTGGGGGTCCTATCCTGGCTACTCGTGACACCCCACTGTACTTATCAGGGGTCTCACGCCATCAACCAAATGGCTACTATGGCCGTTAACAACCTCCTGGCAATCGCAGAGGGAGAGGCCGCTCCACACGAAATTGATCGGTAATTACCTCTCAAGCCACCGAATACCCCCCATCAACACTGATTATTGCGCCGGTTATCCACTGGGCTTTAGGAGAGGCGAGAAAGGCGACCGCATGGGCGATGTCCTCGGGCTCACCAGTTCTTCCTAGGGGGTGCTTCAGATGGGCGATCTCTTTTTTCCAGCGGAGATAGTCCTCCTTTTTCGTCCCCGCCTTCTGCCAGATATTAGAAGTAACCACGCCGGGGTTTATAGCATTTACTCTAATTCCCTGCGGAGCCAGTTCCTGTGCCAGCCTCTTGGTCAACATATCCACACCTGCTTTACTCACTGAGTAGCTGGTAGAGGTACAGGTGGAGTATGGAGCAAGGGAACAGACCGAGGAGATATTGATGATTGATGGCTCTGTTCCTTTCTTAAGCAAAGGATAGCAGTCTTGAGTAAAAGCAAAAAGTGACACCAAGTTCACATCAAGAATCCTTTGCCATCTCTCGACTGGCTCAGATATTCCCCCCGAACCGAGGTAGACTCCCGCTGAATTCACCAACACATCTAGTCTGCCATACCGCTCCTGAATACTATCGACTATTCGGGAACGTATCTCTGCATCGCAAAGGTCCCCTGTGAGAATCTCTACCCTTTGACTATCACCGAAGGCCCCGCTTGCCTCCTCTGCATGCTCTTCGCCCAGCCCAAGAGCGAAAACAAAGTACTCCTCTGACAGTAGCTGCTGGACTATCCCTCTCCCTATTCCCGAAGTTCCCCCTGAAACACAGGCAATTCGAAGATCACTCATCGTATCCTCCCTTTTTTAAATCCCGATACTATCTTCCCCCCATCACTCTACTCAAAAGATCGACAAACTCCCCAAAGACCTGCCCATTTGCCGCGACTATCTCCTCGCCGAAAGTATAGTCATCCCCCCCTTGAAAGTCACCTACCCTGCCTCCCGCCTGTAAGACGAGGAAGGCACCCGCTGCAACGTCCCAGGGATTTAGGTTGTATTCATAAAAGGCATCAAAGCGACCACACGCCACATAGGCTAAATCTGTCGCCGCAGACCCCAAACGGCGTATGCCATGAGAATGACGCATGAAATGCTCCAGGCACTCAAGATAAGGCTCAACTCTTGTGAACCTTGTGTAGGGAAAGCCCGTGGCTACTAAACAATCCTCCATGGTTGGGGCATAAGAGACAGATATCTCCATATCATTAAGATAGGCAAAATTGTTGGACACTCAAGGTGTAACGAGTGGAAAATGTTATAGATTAACAGAGCTAGAATGATGGGTGTCTTCAAAATCATTATGCCTCTAGCTTCAGGAAAAATAGCAGAACTTGCCTGAAAATATGGCTTTAGCACTGAAAAAATAGCTAGGTAAATCGATACCGGTCATACAAGCGGACATTTAATAGCTCTTATTTTCCTTTACAGAAGCATAACCATCTAATATATTTGGTGTATGGACAATCGTGATGTGGACTTTAAAGAGGACATTATTGAGGCCTTTGACCGTGGGGAGTCTCCCTCTTTAATGGAGCCTCTTCTTCTTGCAGAAGGATCCCGTTACCGGGGCGAGCTTTCTGACCTTGCGGTAGAGCTTGCCACCGCTTCGGAGGGATTTCGGCGTAGTCTTCCCGATGGTGTGTGTGCCGCACTAGCAGAGCTCGTTCGCGCCATGAACTGTTACTACAGTAATCTGATTGAGGGGCACAACACCCATCCAATTGATATCGAAAGGGCGCTTCAGAACGATTTTAGCGCGAATCCAGAGAAAAGAGAGCTGCAACTTGAGGCCAAGGCCCATATCGAGGTTCAACGATGGATTGATGGGGGGGGGATTGAGGGTCGGGAGTGTCTGATCGAAAGTATTAGAGAGATCCATCGCCGTTTCTATCGTCTTCTCCCTGATAGATTTCTCTGGAGTGAGTATAAGGATACTGGCAAAAAAGTTAAGGTGATTCCCGGAGAATTAAGGAAGCATGATGTTCAGATCGGCAAACATCTGCCGGTTAGCCCAGGTGCGTTGCCACGCCTCCTGATGCGTTATCAAGAAGCATATCAGAATCTTGGTACAATAGACTCCCTGCTTGCTGTTGCGGCAGCGCATCACCGACTCCTATGGATTCATCCCTTTATTGATGGCAATGGACGGGTTGCTCGACTTCTATCACACGCGATGTTGTTGAGGTCTCTAAAAACGGGAGGCTTATGGTCAATTTCTCGGGGGCTTGGGCGAAATGAACAGAGATATAAAGAGCTTCTTGCGAATTGTGATCTTGTTCGTCGAAATGACCTCGATGGCCGAGGTAACCTTAGCGAGGAAGCACTGGTAGACTTTATTCACTTCT
>PXEK01000336.1 GCA_003564735.1 Cryomorphaceae bacterium | reverse complement strand
GAACAACAAGCACATGTGGATAATATTAGGTTTGGAGGTGAAACCCTCTTGAATATCATTAACGATATTCTGGACTTCTCCAAAGGTGAGGCTAAAAAAATAACTCCTGAGAATTATAACTTCAATGTTCGTAATAGTGTGTCCAATACCCTATCGCTGATTGAGGAGAAAGCTTCACAGAAAAAGGTTGACTTGATTAACAAGGTGAATGACGATGTACCGGAATATGTTTATGCCGATGAGTCTAAACTACGTCAGGTATTATTGAATTTACTCTCTAATGCCGCCAAGTTTACTGATAGGGGTAGTATTAAACTGGAGTGTATTTGGGAAGATAATGTAAAATCAGACGGTGGTAAGCTCATTTTTAGGGTTTTAGATACAGGGATAGGGATTCCGACCGATAAACTTAAAAACCTTTTCTCTCCCTTTTTTCAAGTTGATGGTGGTGCAAGCAGAAAATACGGGGGAACCGGTTTAGGGCTGGCTATTTCGAAGAACATTGTAAAATCGCTTGGCGGTAATATTTCGGTAAAATCGAAACCCGGTGAAGGGAGTGTTTTTGAATTTTATATTACATGTCAAAAGAGTGTTGTGAACCTCGGAGATGACTCTATTCATCCTGAGAATATAGATATAGAATTGTCTTTTCAAGATAGTAAACTTCAATCTGATGTTGAAGATACTCTCAAAAATGTGGATTTGTACGATGCTGTAAAATACAGGCGCACGGGTGCTTTAGTGAAGTTTTTAATTACGGATAATTTGCCTTCAATTTCGGGGGTTCATACAATTTTGCTTCTAAAAGAGAAGGATGACACAAAGCCAAGAGAAGGGGAAGTTTCGATTGTAAATCAACGTTTCCAAAGTGAAAAATTACCGGAAGCGATATCAAGTGTGTATTTCGAATACATGAGGAATTATGAAAGCAATAAGGAAGATAACCTTGATTTAAGTAATTTGAGGATTTTAGTTGCTGAGGATAACGTAGTGAACCAAAAACTGGTGAGGATGGTTCTTAAAAAGTTAGGTCTTACCTGTGATGTAGTCAGCAATGGACTCGAAGTGTTAAAGTCTTTAGAAACAAATAAGTATAACTTTATTTACATGGATTGCCAAATGCCCGAGATGGATGGTTACGAGACATCAAGAGCCATAAGGGAGAAGGAAAGTGAAATAGGTTCACCAATTATTGTAGCTATGACGGCTAACGCAATGCCGGAAGACCGTGAGAAATGTTTTGCGGCGGGTATGGACGATTACCTTGCAAAACCTATTGACTTAAATACGGTAAAATCGAATGTGATTAAGTGGAGCACGATTATGAGAAATAAAAATAATGACAATGAGTTTGAAATTAGACGTAAGTAGCTTTTTATTGATTTTGGGTTTAGCAACTTGTTTTTCTTGCTCAAGTGATTTGGATTGTAAATCCTTTAGAACCGGAGAGTTCAAATTAGGAACAACTAGTGACGTTAGGATATTGCGCACTGAAGATTTACAAAAAGAATACAGTAACAATCCTGATGAAGACTTTATTGATGTGTATAGTATTCGCTGGCCTGATGAGTGTACTTATGTAGCTACATTGCGTGAAACTAACCGGCCCGCCGGGCACGAGTTGACTGTGGGAGACAGCATGTTGATTAAAATCATAAAAACATCAGGAGCAAAGTACGAATGGGAAGGTCATACCAAAGGCGATATCAAAAAAGGCATTATGATTAAAATTGACTAGCGAGCTGTTTGAGCGTGTTTATTTCTTGGTTTAGAATGGCTTGTACTTTTATTTCAAATCCATGACGGCAGGCCGGGACTTTGATTTAATTTATCAATTAGTTTATTAAGAAGTGACTTCTAAGTGTTAATCTAACGGGGTACAGGTTACTGCGGTAGGTTGTTGACTGTATTTAAAAAAATGCACCGGTTTTCCTTTAAAAAAAATGTGCCTTCTCGCTAATCGTATAGAGAATAGCATGAATCTCTAAATATGTGATTTCATTTAACTTCAAAAAAAAAGCCGTCTTTTCTTAGACGGCTTTTTTGTTTGATATAGTAAAGTCCACTACCTAATGAGAGTCACACTACCCATTTTTTCGTGAAGCGTTTGATCCACGGTATTGTCATTGGCAACAATTTTCCAAATGTAAACACCACCGGGAGCAAGTTCTCCTGAACTTTGGATGCGTCCGTCCCAAGGTTGAGCCAAGCTATTGCTTTCGAAGATGATTTGACCCCATCGATTGAAAATTTGTAATGTGTAATCTTCGTCATTCACGCCTAACGCCACAGGGGCAAAAACATCGTTCAATCCGTCAGAGTTTGGTGTAAATGCATTAGGAACAAACATATTATATTCCGAACCGATAACCAGTTCCTTGGTGATTTCATCCCAACATCCAAATCGGTTTTCAACTCTTAAGTGAATGGGGAATGTACCTGTATCGGTGGCCATCATATACCTGGGGTTGCTCTCAAATGCTGAGTCTTGACCCGCAAAATTCCATTCCCAATCCACGACATCAGTACTTGATTG
>PXEK01000317.1 GCA_003564735.1 Cryomorphaceae bacterium | reverse complement strand
TGGCAAAGCGCCGGGAGTGGAAAAAATAGCGGGAATGTACATTTTAATCACCAAAAAAGGACCTCTGTTTTTGGCGGATACTACGGTAAACTTGAATCCTACCGCTGAGGAGCTGGCTGATATTGCCTTAATGGTAAATCGCGCGGTTAAGAGTTTACGTGTGCAGCCCAACATTGCTATGCTCAGCTACAGTAATTACGGCTCATCAAAAGGGGAAGACGCCAAAAAAGTGAGTAAGGCCGTTGAAATACTCAATACCAAACATCCCGAGATTATCGTTGATGGGGAGTTACAGGCTAACTTTGCTTTAAATGAGGAATTACTGAAAGAAATATTCCCTTTTTCACATTTAAAAGACAAAAAAGTAAATACGTTGATATTCCCTACTTTATCGGCAGGTAACATCGCTTATAAGCTCATTCAAGAAATGGCGGCTACAGACAGTATTGGCCCCATTTTATTAGGTTTAGACAAACCTTTTCATGTGCTCCAAATGGGTAGTTCAGTAAGAGAAATTGTAAACATGGTAACTATTGCCGCCGTTGAGGCGCAATCAAAAAAGAGAGGATGATTCATCACTTAAACGGAAAATTGGTTGAGAAAAACCCGGCTTATGTTGTAATAGAATGCAACGGCGTGGGTTATACCGTGAATATTTCACTGCACACATTTGAGAAATTACCGTCTCAAGAAAACTGCAAGTTACTCATTCATTTTTTAGTGCGTGAGGATGAGCATAAACTGTTTGGTTTTATTACTTCTGCCGAACGTGAAATATTCAGGCAACTCCTTGCCGTTTCGGGAGTGGGGGCAACCACCGCTCAAATGATGTTGTCTTCTTTGGGGCCTCAAGAAGTTACTGATGCTATTATCTCTGAAGATGTAAATACGCTCAAATCTGTCAAGGGCATTGGTGCCAAAACAGCTCAACGTGTAATTATAGATTTAAAAGACAAACTTTCAAAAATAAGTGAAAGTGTAGAATTTCCTTCAAACTCACACAATACCTCAAAGAATGAGGCGTTATCTGCCTTAGCCGCGCTCGGGATAGACCGAAAAGTTGCCGGGCGTGCGATAGATAAGGTTTTGAAAAGCAGTGCTGAGGCCGATTTACAGACCGTAATAAAGCAGGCACTCAAAAACCTTTAAAACCGGTGAATCGATTGTGGGGTTTTGAAAAAGTATAAGGCTGTTAATAATCATATTTTCTTGTTTTTTTTCGCGGGAAGTTTGATACTCCTTTTGGGGTTTCCGTCTGCTTCTGTCGCCGAAGAATCTCCGTATGTGTATATAAGTCAGCTTGATACGGGAGATAACGATACTGATGACATTCAGCTTAGGTACCCCATTCAGGACAACACCTTCACACCTTTTAATCCGCAATTTAGTCCGTTCGATTTAGAAGATCCCGATAATATCAATCAGGAGCTCGAGTACGACCCCGAAACGGGTCAATATCGTGTTAAGCAGCAGTTCGATGACGGCTCTGAGTTCAGGCCCGATAATTTCATGGATTTTGACGATTACATGGATTATGATTTTGACCGGTCGGTGCAGCAATACTGGCAAGATAAAGTTTCTGATAAAGCTGAATTTGAGCAAGGTCGCGGACTCGAAATTCCCGAAATAGAGGTTGACAATAAAATGTTTGACCGAATCTTTGGCGGCAACACCATTGATATTCGTCCGTCGGGATCGGCAGAATTGATTTTCGGTCTCAATCGTTCAAGAACGGATAACCCCGCATTGCCCGAAAGGCAGCGAAGTATTTCTATTTTTGATTTTGACCAACGTATTCAGCTCAATGTGGCCGGTCAAATCGGGGACAAGTTGCAACTCAACACCAACTACAATACAGAGGCCACCTTCGATTTTGAAAATCAGGTAAAACTCGATTATACGGGGTATGATGATGACATACTCCAAAAAGTGGAGGCCGGTAACGTTACCATGCCTTTGAATTCCTCACTCATTCAAGGGTCACAAAGTTTGTTTGGTATAAAAACTCAAATGCGTTTTGGCCGACTTACCGTAACCACCGTAGCCTCACAAGAACGCGGACAAAAAGAGAACATTACTGTTGAGGGCGGGGCTCAAATGACGGAATTTGAAATTAGAGCCGATAATTATGAAGAAGACAAGCATTACTTTTTAAGCCACTTTTTTCGAGATCAATATGAAGACGCTACGGCTAACCCACCGTTTGTGGGCTCACAGGCGAACATTACTAAAATAGAGGTATGGGTAACCAACGTCAATAGGGAGGTTGAGGACACCCGAAATATTTTAGCTTTTCAAGATTTGGGAGAGTCTAAGCAAGAAAACCTTTACAACGGAAGCGGATCGGTTCAAATTACCACGCAACGCCCTATTGATGATAACCGAGCTAACTCATTGTTTGAATCGGTTAAAGACCAACCCGCCGTACGGGGGTTTTTAGATGCCAATAACTACCTCGATGGTGTGGGGTTTGAGTCCCGAATGGATTACCACAAGGTAGGGCTGGCGCGTAAGTTGCGTGAAACGGAATTTACTTTT
>PXEK01000150.1 GCA_003564735.1 Cryomorphaceae bacterium | reverse complement strand
TTCTATTTGGCAACTGTTTGATAAAACCGCAAAAGCACAAAGGGTGTATGCACCGTCTTTTGGTTCTGACCAAAAAACACACGGCGATATACTTAAGCCGCTGCCTCAAGTTTTAACCAAAATAAGACCTAACCGCGCTTTTGAAGGTATTACAATGACACCAAACGGCACAATTTGGGCCGCAATTCAATCTCCCCTCCAAAACCCCGATGAGGAAACCGGTAATAAAACAAGACTTAATCGCTTATTAAAGCTGAATCCCGAAACCGGAGAAACCCAAATGTTTTTGTATGAAATGAACGAAACTCAAGGCGATGTGAGACAAAAAGATTGGAAAATAGGTGATTTGGCGGCGGTAAACGACTCACAACTTTTGGTACTGGAACACGCCGAAAAAGGGAATGACAAATTTGTAGATGTATATTTAGTGAACTTACATGCCGCTACTCCCATAAATGAAATTTACGAAAATGATAAAACGCCCGAGCAATTTATCACCGCTGAAAATGCCGCAAAAGCCGGTATTATCACAGTAAATAAACAGCACTTGCTTGATTTGACTCAAAACGGCTTTACCGCAGAATACGGCAAAGCAGAGGGGTTGACCATCGTAAACGATACGACTATTGCCGTAATGAATGATAATGATTACGGGGTAAGTTTAGATGACGATTATGAAACAGTAACCTCAACCAATATACAAACCTATTTATGGCTTTTAAAATTACCGGTTGTACTTCATTTAAAAAGGAATAATGACTAAATTTCTATTTTGGGTGCTTTCATGTGCCTTTGTTTTTTCCTCTTGCAGCAGCGATGATGAAAATCCGGATCCTGTTAATAACGGCAACAACGGTAATAATGAAAACCGTATTTATGAGCCCGTTTACTCTCGGTTTGACCCTGTTGACATGAGTGATTTTAGTCTTTACGATTCTAATATAATTTCCCCGATTCAGTATGAAATATCGGGAGTAGTTTCCGGCAGAAAAAACAAAAAAGTGGTTTACATGCACGAAGATTCAAGCAACAGAATTGTAGTTTTTGTGTATGATTATGAAGGCAGGCTTTTAGGCGAATTGGTTTTAACGGGAACCATAAACCGCGATTGGGAAGATATTGCTATCGGCCCCGGCCCGGTTGACGGCATCAACTATATTTATATAGCAGATTTTGGTGATAACAGAGCGGTGCGGCAAGAGGTACGGATTTACCGTTTTCCGGAGCCGGATTTACCCTCTGCAAACCACGACAACCCTTTTAAAATGAACGTGGATAATGTCGAAACCATCACTTATAAATATCCTGACGGCCCGCGTGATGCCGAAACACTTTTATTAGATAAACGGACGAAAGATTTAATTGTCATTACCAAGCGGGAGGTAAATGTACACGTTTACACTTTGCCATATCCGCAAGCAACTGAAGGTTATGCCGATGTTGTGTTCAACGGAAAATTACCGTTTAGAACCATTGTAGGAGGAGATATTTCACCCGACGGAAATGAAATTTTAATTAAAGATTACGGCGCAATTTATCATTGGACAATTGAAGATAATGACCCCGTAAAAACGCTTTTTAAACAAGTGCCTCAAAAGCCGGCATATATTCCCGAGGTTCAGGGAGAATCTGTAGGTTGGAATGCAGAAGGTAGCGGATATTTTACCATAACCGAAATTGACAACCACGCGGTGGATCCCATATTGTATTATTACAAGCGGTAATACAGAGTCTGTCCGGGAAGTCAAGCGGCGAATCCGGAAATTTTGAGAACAAGGCGTGTGAAAGAGGCTATTCAAAAAAGCGGAGTTTACTTTCGTAAGTGACCCGCGAAAAATCGGGGCAGGGCTGTTTTCAGACCAAGTGCAACGCCGAGAATGGACATTATGGACAGACACTAAATAGAACTCACTGCTTAAGCTCAACAATACAACCCTCAAAATCAGTGTCATTTAAAAACTCAGCACGCTCTTTTGCAGATTCCTTAAAAAACCCCGCACATTCTCTGTAATCCTCGCAAATTACGCAGTACTCGGGTGCGTTAATTACTTGAGCCGTTCTGTCTTCTTTATAGTTGTTTACGGTTACCCGAGAAAGAGTTTGCTCACCGGGCAAAATAAAATCAAACGAGGGATTGGCATCACTTGATTTCACGGCAGATTTTGAAGCACCGGGCAATTGTTCGTGTTCAAGGATCCACCTGTATTCTTCGGCATTTTCAGAGCAGGTGCTGTTAAGCGTTACGTTACCCGAATCATTTAAATCATAAGTAAAGCAAGCTACGGGATCGTCAGCGCAACCCACTAAAATAATGACTGCGCAAGAGCATATAATTTGAAGTGTTTTCTTTTTTCATTCCATAGTCTAATTGTTTTGGTCAGAACCACTTTCCGGCTCGGGCTTCCTGCCGAACACTAAATTTACACCGGCTCTGATGTGTCTGTTTTTACTGTATGAAGGTCCCGTAAAGCCAAAAATATTGTCGCTCACGGCATATAATTGCACAGGACCCAATCGCAGGGTAACACCCGCGCCAATATTG
>PXEK01000178.1 GCA_003564735.1 Cryomorphaceae bacterium | reverse complement strand
TTTTTGTTGGCGGTATGCCTGAGGCCGTGCTCCGTTTTACCCAAACTCGAGATTTTGCTGAGGTACGAGATGTACAGCATGATATTTTAAACGCCTATGAGCGAGACTTTGCTAAATACGCGCCCGGAAATGTCATTCCTAAAATAAGGACACTATGGAATTCGGTGGTGAGTCAGTTATCGAGAGAAAACAAAAAGTTTGTTTACGGGGTCATTAAGAAAGGTGCGCGCGCAAAAGACTTTGAAGGAGCACTTGAATGGTTGGAAAGTTACGGTATTGTGAATCGAATATTTAGAATTACAAAACAGGGAAAGCCGCTAAGTGCTTATGCGGATATAAAAGCGTTTAAGCTGTATTTACATGATATGGGTTTGCTGGGGGCACTTGCCGGATTAAGCGAAAAGGTATTGTTAAATGAAGAAACGATGTTTACCGAGTTTAAAGGGGCACTTACAGAACAGTTTGTTCTTAGCGAGCTTCTTGCAGAAGACCGGAAAGGAAATCAAAAGGTATGGTATTGGACAAATCCCGACGGGAAAGCTGAACTCGATTTTATATTTGAACAAAACGGTGAAGTAAAACCGTTGGAGGTTAAGTCGGCAAGGAATATTCAATCTAAATCCCTTAAAGTCTTTTCAAATAAATACCCCGAATTACATTGCTTTCGCACATCTCTCAAACCTTACAAGCAAGAAGATAAAATGACAAATTATCCTCTTTGGGCAGTTAGCGATTTGGTAGTTTGAATTATTTAGCCCTTTGAAACGTTTGATTAAAATGGAATTAGTTTATTAGGACATTTTTTCCAATTACAATAGCTAATGAACAAGCAATTCACCTTAACCAAACAGAAACAAAACCCGTAAAAATCAGTTTACACTCTAAAACTAAGTAAAATCGGAAATAAACTTTTTAGCGTATGTCTGCACAAAACGTATTCGGCCAAAATCTTATTCCTTGCTGCACTGATCCTATGACGGGTTACTACCGCGACGGCTATTGTAAAACCGATGATACCGACCGAGGTAAGCACGTGGTTTGTGCCGTGATGACTCAAGAATTTTTGGAGTTTTCCAAAAGTCGAGGGAATGACCTTATCACACCCCGACCCCAATACAATTTCCCCGGCTTGCACCCCGGCGATAAATGGTGTTTGTGCGCGCTGCGGTGGAAAGAAGCCTATGATTTTGGCAAAGCCCCCAAGGTGTATCTCGAAGCCTGCGCTGAAGAAAGTTTAAATTACATTGACTTAGACGTACTTATACAATATGCAGAAAAAGGATAATTTATTTAACTTCCAAAATACCTATCATACCCTTCCGAATGCGATGTACGCTAAAATTACTCCCGATCCGGTGAGTAATCCGGAGCTTGTGGTTTTCAATGAAAAGCTGGCAGAGGAACTGACATTGGGTTCTGACCATAAACAATCTCAAAAATGGATTGATATACTGTCCGGTAATCAACTTCCCGAAGGTTCTGAACCGCTCTCACAAGCGTACGCGGGTCATCAATTCGGTGGATTTACCAAGCTGGGCGACGGTAGAGCGGTGCTGTTGGGAGAGCACATCACCAAAGATAAAAAACGGTTTGACATACAATTAAAAGGCTCGGGGCCCACACCCTTTTCGCGGGGCGGCGACGGCAGGGGAACGCTTTCCTCCATGTTGCGGGAGTATTTGATGAGCGAGGCGTTGCACGCTTTGGGAGTGCCCACCACACGGGCGTTAGCCGTAGTATCCACCGGCGAAGATGTGTACAGGCAGAACGTTGAAAAAGGCGGCATTTTAACCCGCACGGCTTCGAGTCATATTCGTGTGGGAACTTTTGAATTTGCGGCTTACTTTGCCGATAAACCTACGCTAGAGGCACTGTTGAAATATACCGTTCAGCAACATTTTCCCGAAATTGCAGGATCTGATCATTTGCCGACAGACTTTTTTAAAAAAGTGACCGATGTGCAGTTGGAGCTGATTACAAGGTGGATGAGCATCGGGTTTATTCACGGCGTAATGAACACGGATAATACCACTATTTCCGGTGAGACCATCGATTATGGTCCGTGCGCGTTTATGAACGCCTACGATCCCAAAACCGTATTCAGTTCGATTGATACGGGTGGCAGGTATTCTTTTGGTAATCAGCCCAAAATTTTGCAGTGGAACCTGGCCGTTTTGGCAGAGGCCTTACTTACCCTTCAGGGTAAAGACGACAAAAAAGCCTTTGAGCAATACAAAGAACTTATTGAAGAAATTCCGAGCCGTTACGAGTACATGCGCTTTGAGATGTATGCCCGCAAACTGGGCTTGGTAGAACCGGCACACAGTGATAAACTGCTGATTGAAACTTTACTTGAATATATGAAAAAGCACCGGGCCGATTACACCAATACCTTTTTGGCATTGAGGTTAGGTGAGTTTGAGGGAGAGATAATGTTTCAAACCGCAGAGTTTAAAGAATGGCTCAAGAAGTGGGAGAATCGCGCGTCGCAATATCCGGGCGGTATTGAGCAAGCCCGACAGTTCATGGAAAGTGTAAATCCGG
>PXEK01000022.1 GCA_003564735.1 Cryomorphaceae bacterium | reverse complement strand
TACCTATTTCATCCAAGAAAAGAGTACCTCCGTGGGCGAGCTCAAAACTTCCCGGTCTATCATTTTGCGCACCGGTGAAAGCTCCCTTTACATGACCGAATAAGGTACTTCCTGATAGGTTTTCGGGGAGTGCGCCACAATCTACAGCCTCAAATACTTCTCCTGCGCGTTCGCTCAATTGATGAACCTGCCTCGCCATATACTCCTTGCCGGTTCCGGTTTCACCCAGTATCATAACGGCCATATCGGTGGGGGCAACCAGCTTGATGTTTTCGTAAAGCTTTTTAGATGCTTCACTATTACCTTCAATGAACGTTTTAGACTTTTGCGTAAAGTTTTCACGCGCATTACTCCTACGGCTCTTCTTTTTCTTGTTACTTGAACTTCTTGATTCTCTTTCCTGCTTTGGCTCTTCGCTTTTTAATGCCTCTTCCACTCTGGATAATAAATCATCAGGACGAACAGGTTTTGTAACAAAATCAAAGGCACCCTTTTTTATTGTTTTAATTGCCGTTTTCACATCGCCGTATCCCGTTATGATGATAACTTTTACCCCGGGATAATCTTCAACAATTTTCTCAAGAACCTCCTCCCCTGAAAAATCAGGTAGTCGATAATCCAGAAGAACTAAGTCAGGTTGCGTGGATGCTAAGTACTTTAGCACCTCCATGCCCGATTGAAAGTTTACAGTGTTGTAATTTTTTTTTGACAAAAACCTACTTAGAAGTGAGCCGATATCCGGATCATCATCTACAATTACAATATTTTTTTTCACAGGTACAAAGTTGTAGAATTTATACCACACTTTACATGAAAAAATCTACAAAACCGAACTGATTTTTTGAAAATCGGTAGGTTTTGACAGAAAGTCGTTAACTCCCATTTTACGGGCTCGTTCTCTTTCCTCACTATCATCAAAAGCACTGTTAATGATTACCCTACAGGTAGCTTTATCCTCATTGAGGTATTTCAAAAATTCAAAACCCGAGCCGTCAGGTAAATTCAAGTCCAATAAGATGATTTCGGGGTTAAACTCAGGAAATAGAGAATAAGCGCTTTCTAAATCACAAGCAACTTGCACTTTATATCCTTGACGCGTAAGGTAGGACTTCAAGAGAAACGCAGCATCTCTTTCATCTTCTACAATAAGAATCGATTTTGGATTTTGATTCATAGCTGTAAATTTTACTTTAGAACCTCAGAAGGGCTTTTAATCAATCGGTAGATACCATTGACTTTTAAAATCGGATATTTTAATAGTCCGGTGTTTGACACCAATAGTTTTACCCAATCACTATTTGTAGCCTTTCTCACGGGAAAATCGGTGTTGTGATAAGCTGCTTGATCAACTAAGTCAACACCTTGCGCACCACAGTCTGTAAGGCATTTCAAAAGTTGGGTTTCTGTTAAGGGTGTTTTTTCAAAATCAATAACTTGAACTTTAGTCCCGACCGCCTCGGCATAAGCTATGCACTTTTTTCCTAAAGATAAATTTTTGGTTGTATACAAAGTTAGTCTATCCATTTTTCTTCAATTTAAATATTTGTGGGCAATTATTATTCCGTTGTTTTTTAACGAATCACTTCATCTTAGCTTGCACCACAATTTTTGCCAATGATTTTCTACCTTCGCAGTTCCTTTCATTTTAACCTCGAGGAGTGCATGAGCAAACGCGAAACGAATAAAGAATCAGTAAAAGAAATCATTGAACGCTACTTAGAAGTGTATAAAATGCGTGATAAACTCACCGCTATGGATTTAGAAAAAGCGTGGCCGCAAATTGTAGGTCCGTCAGTAGCAAAACACACCACAGAAATTAAGCTACAAAAAAATGTATTGCTTTTGCGTTTTGACAGTTCGATAATCAAACAGGAGCTTTCTTTTGGTAAAGAAAAAATTTCAAAAGCCGTTAACGAGCATTTTGGTAGAAATATAGTCCAAGAAGTTTTACTCTACTAAATTCAATACTTGCAAAACTTTACTCTACAGCGCGGGTTATTCTAAACCAACACTTCTTAAAAGCGAAAATGAATTATAAAAAAGTTGCCAAGTTTACCTTATCCGGTATTTTCATCATCACGCTATTTTTCGGTTACTTTCTCAAGGACTTAGCATTTGACTACGATTTTGAGAGTTTTTTTCCGGTTAACGACCCCGATCTGGATTTTTACAATGAATTTCAAACTAATTTCACCAATGAAAACGAATTTATTTTAATTGGTATTGAAAACTACGATGGCATATTTCAAAAACCCTTTTTGAGCGATGTTGATTCACTCACCAAAGATTTAAAGAAGATTGACAACCTTCAGCAGATACAGAGCCCTACGGAATTAAGTCAGTTCGTTACAGGAAGTTTAGGTGCGATGCGTATTCCTCTGTTGCATGTGGAGGATGAAGAACGATATGAATCAGATTCCACTCGTATTTACTCTTCCCCCGATATGGTGAACAGCTTTTTTGCTGAAGATGCAAAGTCACTGAGCATTATGCTACTTGCAAAAGATGTGCTCTCAAAAGAAGCCAGTGATGCCATGGTTACTCAAATAGACTCGG
>PXEK01000116.1 GCA_003564735.1 Cryomorphaceae bacterium | reverse complement strand
GACTTGGTCGTGGTAGATTTGGATATGGGAGAAGCGCGGCGATCGGCCACCACCCTCTCAGGCGGCGAAACATTTTTGGTGAGTTTAGCCCTTGCGTTAGCGTTAAGCGACTTAGCTGCGCAAAGCGTAAAAATAGAAAGTATGTTCATTGATGAAGGTTTTGGTACCCTTGACCCCGAAACCTTAGACAAAACCTTAGATGTATTGGAAAAACTACAAGCCGCCGATGAAAAAACTATTGGAATTATCTCACACGTGAGCGCTTTAAAAGAAAGAATAAGCACCCAAATTACACTGAGCAAAACGGGAAGAGGTTACAGCACCGTACAAATCGTAGGTTAAAAACTAGAACGTTTGCGCCGTTAGAAGTACTATTATGGTTTTAGTTTTTCCTACATTTCCAAGCGCCGTAAATTAAAAGCGGATGAATCAACAGCAAACGAATCCAAGCAATGGAGGGATGAACACACAACCCTTCACTCACACAGGAACCCATTTGAATGAAATAAATATGTGCAGGGATAAAACAAATAAGCAAAGCGATAATTCCTATCGCCGAGGCATACCTCGTTTTTTGAAAAAATAAACCCGCTCCAAAAAGAATTTCCAAAAATCCCGAGAAATAATTAATCTCCTGAATGAGAAGAAAAACCTCCGGAATCAGTGGCTCATAAAACCACGGCATAATGAAATGATTGACGCCCGCAATAATAAAGAAAACAGAAAAGATTACTCTAAATTTATTTTTCATATCATCTAAAACTATTGCTTTTCAATAATGTAATTTTAAAAAATGGATTCCCAATTAAATTATCCGACCATGAAAGTGATGAGTTGATAACACATGATAAGACTCAAGGTTTATTCACGCCCAGATAAAACTATCGTTTCGATACGAAGTTCAATTTACCTTTGTAAAAATTACGATTATAGAATGAGTACATTTTTAATACATGCCCATCGCGGGGACAGACAATTTTATCCCGAGAACACAACTGAGGCATTTTTATCAGCTGTGCGATGCGGTTCGCATGCCATTGAAATGGATGTGGTCATAAGTGCTTGCGGCAAAGCTGTTGTCTCGCATGATCCGTTTTTTTCATCTACGATTTGTACAGGGTTTGAGCATTTGCCAAACAATCTTTACAAATTGAACTATGAACAAATTGAAACCGTAAATTGTGGGTTTCCCGCTCACACCGACTTTCCTAAACAGAAGGTATCAAATACATCAAAACCGCTGCTTTCTAACGTAATCCAAGCGGTGACGAAGTATTGCGATGATAAGCAATACGGTTTGCCGAATTTTAATATTGAGATTAAAAGTGCAAAAACTTATGAGCCTATCTACCAACCCTCCCCCGGCGAATTTGCAGAAATTGTAGCTCAAACCGTACTTTCATATTTAGATTACGGCAAGTTTAGTTTACACAGTTTCGATGTGCGTATTCTGCAATACCTCAAAACCCATTACCCTCAAGTGAGGTTGGGCTACCTCACAGAAAGTGCAGAGAGCGCCGAAAAACAGCTTGACCGACTTAAATTTAAGCCCCAAATCTACGGGGTTGACTACACACTTTTAACCAAAGCTGATACCGACTTTTTGAGAGGAGAGAACATTATCAATTTACCTTTCACCGTCAACAATGTGAATGATATGATTAGACTGCGTGATATGGGCGCTAACGGGGTTGTTACGGATGTTCCTCGAGTGGCTACGAAATTATTCCGAAAGTTACGGTAATTGTAAAAATCATACTACACCGCAAGTAAACGTGAACCCTGAAAAACAAAAATAAAAAAAGGGCGAATGAGCTCGCCCTTTTCCAGTTACCATGAAAACATCGTGTAACTCTTCTCTTAGAGTTTTACGATTAACTTATTAACACACGAAGCAAAATTAAAGAATAAATCGAAAAACAAAAAATATACAAAGATTTTTTTTTGGTTTTGGCTATATTTTATTTTATAAATTTGATATTCAATATGTTATAAACATATATTTGCGGATTCAACCAAAAATCACCTTTAACGAAGCTCATTAAATACTTTTTGCTGTCGCGCAACATCGGTATAAAATTAAATTTTGCGGTATAAAGCGCGAAAAATTGGCGCAAACAACATCTTCGGGCTATATTTGCGCTTTAATAAAACAGCATGTATTCACTACCCGCAAAAACACTATTGATTTTAAGTCTTTTTTGGAGTTGCACACTCGCAAAAAAAGATTTACGCGCCCAACAGTACCTTTGGGATATTGGTGTCAAATCAGGCATAGCAAACTACTTCGGTGATTTAGAAGCAAACACGGGAACCAACTCCTTTCAGTTATTCAGACCCAACACGAGATGGGCTACCGGGGTTTTCGCCAGGAAACGTCTAAGCTACCGTTTAGCCATGCGCTTCGATTTAAGCTATTTGCGATTGAGTGGCGCGGACAGCCTCAACCTTGAGTCGGGCCGAACTACGCGAAACCTTCACTTCAGGAACGATATTTACGAAACCTCATGGCGTATGGAGTTCTACCCTGTAATTATTGATGATGTAGGCTGGAAAAGAAGGTTTCTCGTCGATTTTCACCTCATGGGCTTCGTGGGGGTAGGTGCATTTTGGAACAATCCAAAAGCCGAGTTTCAAGGTGACTGGCACAGCCTAAGACCCTTACGCACTGAGGGTCGCTCGTATTCACCCGTTCAGGCCTCTATACCTATGGGTATAGGTTTCTTCTTTTCATTTACCGATGGTCGTTCAAAGTTTCGCCGACACAGAGTTGGTATTGAACTCAGCTATCGACTGCTGTTTACGGATTATTTAGATGATGTAAGTGACTCCTACCCCAACGTAGAAAATGTTGAACCCGGATTGGCTCGCGATCTATATTCGCGCACCTGGGAACTCAATCAGCCCGGCATTCCCCAAAGCGAAAGGCGTTTCCCCGGTGAAGGGAGGCAGCGCGGCAACCCGGATGATAATGATGCCTTTGCCGCGCTCACTCTCAGCTATTCTTATGTACTCAGCACCGGAAATAGAGGCAAGTATAGACCTAAATACAATTACATTTACGGCAACAGTATTCGCAGTAAGCGTAAAACACGGTGGTAGATTCTCATAAAAGCCTCAGAGTTTCCCTTGTGATAACGTTGCCTGCTTAACTCAAGCCAAGTTGCCCCTTCGTATCATTTCATTTCAATCTTGTAACAAAGTGTCTAATCGGGTTATGAAGGATTATTCTAACTTTGTAATATGAGGTTTAGCGGCATCATCATATCTATATTTCTATTTGTCAGTGTGAATTCGGGTTTTGGTCAGAACCCCAACCAAAAGCGCATAGGAGCAACGGGGTATGTAGGTAGAATCATAGCACATGCCGCCGATATTGAAAATACCGCAGGTGCAATTCCCGCTGATATAGAATTCGAATTCTCAAAACTACTGACCGATTCAGCAACCGCGGATATTTGCAACTGTTTTCCCACCGTGGGCTTCAGATTGGCCTATACCGATTACAACAACGAAGTCCTGGGAAGAGGCGGACATGCCGGCTTTTTCCTGCACTACAATATTCTGCCCGCCAAAAAACTAAACCCGTACTTAGGTGGAATGGTAGGTCTTGCCTATTTGAGTAACCCTTATGATGAAGTAACCAATCCGGAAAATCAATCCTACAGTCTGCACTTGAACCCCTACCTAAGAGCAGCCGCGGGTTTGGAATGGAAAGCGACAGCTCGCAGTATTCTAAAAGCCGAAATAGGGTTCCACCACGTGAGCAACGGCGGACTCTCACAGCCCAACCGGGGCATTAATCGCCCGGCTTTGGGTTTGGGATATCTGTTCACCCCCGACAGACAAGACGGGGTTTTGACCAAAATGAAGAAAGAAAAAAGTAAAGATAAAAGAAGTGAAACTACCGTTAGAGCTTTTGTTGGGGCTACCGGAAATGCGGTAGATTACGGCACTAAAACACGTCATGCCGTTTTTGGCGCAGGTTTCATTACAGGATTAAACCTCAACAACTTGAACAGGATTACGGCGGGGTTAGAATGGCATTACGATGGCGGGCATGCCGCAAGAACCGAGTACTTAGAGCTACCCCGCACATCGAACCGGGCCGCGTTGATTACGGGTCATGAATTTATGTTGGGTCGTTTTGTTTTTAGTCAGCAAATTGGTGTGTACATCTATGATCGCGCTCGACATCACGACTTTTTCTATCACCGCTGGGGACTGGATTACAAAAACAAACACGGCGTTTTTATAGGTGGAAGTTTAAAAGCTCATCGCCATGTAGCCGAGTTTACAGAGGTGAGAATAGGCAAATATTTCAAGTAAGCTCAAAAACGATAACCGCTTATACAAATCACCGCATCAACTCCTTCAAAATTTTGGACGAGAGTTGATTTTCATCACGATACACTGCTTTTTTAATTCGGTTTTTCTCTTTATTAGTCAGTCGCCAACTCAACGAAATATCTTCCTCTTCCTCTGTCATAAGCTCAAACCTGAGCACGTCAATACTCTCGATATTAAGCGCTGTGTGACTCAAAATTTCATCTTGAGAAAAATGTTGAATGTTGAGATAATTACCATAAACCGCGCTCAATGGTGCTGATAAAGTTCGTAAAAAACTGCGCTCATAAGCTCCTGTGCGGGGCACTTTTTTGTATCGGTCGTGGATTTGAATAATAACAACTCCGCTCGTACGCTCATTAATAAAGTCCTTATGAGCATTTAAAAACCGAATGGTATTGAGTATTCCGCTATTATCACGAATACCCGCGTCTAAAACCTCAACCGAGGGGTTTGTAGGTAACGTTACATTGGGTAGCACATAAAAGAAAGTTGAACTCATTCGCAAGGCCGAAAGAAAACTGAGGCTGTCAGGATTTTGATTTTCTAATAAACGCCTGTAATCGATGCTTTCCACATCTGTATCGGTGCGCAAGTGGTTGGTGTAGTGCGGTGCACTTAGGTAGCTCACGGGAAGTGATGATATAAGGAGTCTTCTTCCGTCATTTGCAATAGTGGGAGAAAGTATCATTTGTGGAATCTCGGCCGCTTCCTCCTGTTTTCGGTACTCAAACATTTGTTTGTCGAGTACACCGGTCGTGTTCTCAGAGAATTTTCGTTCAAAGGAATATCCCCTGTCTTTGGTATACGACTCCCCTGCGTAGTCAAATGTTCGGGTTCTGATTAACCAATCATGAAGCGTAAAACTCAAAGCCACATTATTGAGCACCTCACTACCGATGCGCTCAAGGTAAATACTGTCACCCGGATTTATAGAAGAATTAACCTTTGATTGACGATACAACTCACGATAATACGCCGCGCCCCACATTCCGCCCGATGAGCCGCTCATTAACACCGTATAATCTAAAAGTCGATTATTCAAACAACTGTCCAAATGCTGCAAAACACGGTATGTCCACATAGATGCCCGCAAACCGCCCCCCGAGCAATTGATAAAAACCAATTTGGGTTTTTTATTGGGTTCACCTTCTACCGCAGAAACTCGCCGCCGGAGGATTTCATTACCGGTTTTGATTTCCCTTTCTATTTGTACCGTATCGGTGGCGAACTTCAATACTTCACGACTGTTGTAGTCAGCTTTTTCGCCCGAGTAACGTAAACCATAAGCGTAGCTCTTGAAGGAATACTCAGGATGCGAGGATATGAAGTTGTACAGAAATAGAAGTGCGATGAAAAACAATAGCGATGCATCTTTTAACCAACTGTAAACGGCACCGGCGAACATGAGAATCACTGTAAACAGCAATGTAATACTTGCGGCCGCCGGAAGCTGAAATACAGGAGTTTCTCTCATAAAGCTGAAAAACACGATGGAAACAATGGTAACCACCTCAAATAGTGAGGCATTTACGTGATTTTGTGAGAAAACAGTTCTTAAGGTATCGGCGTCATAATGTCGAGAGTCACGCGCGGGTTTAATTTTTATTGGCCACGAAAGGTAGGAATGTACTCTGAACTTCCCTCTTCTACTCATAACGTACTCCCCGCCCCTCTTTGCCGAAAATAAATCGGTCATGGTTTTGGGATTCTTACGCTTTCGCCCTCGGCTATGCTCCGGTTTTAACCCTGTGAGTTTTCGCAGACTCAAGTTGGTTCTGAAAAAATAGGTGAGTGTTAAACTTATAAAAATAAACATCCCAAAATAGAAACCCAACATCCTCACTACCACATCAAAAACATCATCTAACTCACTTTTTATTTGATATTGAGCGGCCAGCACGGTGTAATACACCACAAAAGCCAAGGGGAGTATGAAGTTGTTCAAGCAGTATTTTAAAAAAGGCCTGTTGAGTGTAGCTATGATGGGGAATTTAGACCCGTGCAAAATGTACCCCGTCATGTTGAACGCCATGATGAACCCCCCTACCGAGAATCCTAAAATAGCATGCGATGTGAAATCGATTCGCCCCAAATATTCGGGATACAAAAAAAGATTATACAAACCGTAGCCCGAGAAAAGATTACCACTTACGATGAGCCACAAAACCAACCAAAAAAAGAGAGAAATACGGTTGTGTTTCGCCAATGCCAAAAGTAAAAGCAGCGGGAAAAACCGAAAAATAGAGCTTTTGGAGGAACGCTTTTCTCGACTCACGTAATTTTAGTGTCAAAGGTAACTGATTTTACGCTGTTGAACAATAACGGAATTATATCGGGGCTTAAGATGCTCTAAAGTTGCGACAATACCAGCTTTATGGCAAAATTATCTAAAAACGGACCTTCATTATACGCGCCGTAACGATAGTAAAACCCAAGACCGTAACCTGCCGGAATAAAAGAATCGGGCGATGATTTATAAATGTTCTCAATCAAAAAGCCCGTTTCAAATAATCCGTGCTCGGGAGTTCGCGTAAAACGCCCTAACTCCAAAGGTCGTTCATCATTGACATTTACGCCCCAACCGGCTGCTTGAAATAAGGTGAGTGACGGACTAAAAACCTTACTGTTCGTTTTAAACTTGATGAGTTCGTGCTGAATGAAAAACTGCACGTTAAGATCAGAATAAAACTCACCGAATCTCACGGTTTGAAAGGTGCTGTGACCGTAAACAGGTAACCCCGGCTCGTAAGCTGTGCGCAGGGTATGCTGCTCTGTCAGCGGAACATCACCGTGTATATAAGCACCTTCTAAATGGAACTGCGTGCGCTTCAACTTTTGAGAAAGTCGCCTGTGCGTGATGCGAGCGCGCACCTTGTGATATTCGCTGCCGTAGGCCTCAGGGAAATCACCCGCACCAAAGGTATAGCCCACATCAAACACGGGATTGGGAGTTTTTACGGTTACGGCGGTATTAAACAGCTCGGCCTTTTCCTCACCGAATGAATAACGATAATTAAATCCGACTTCGGCAGTATTGTAAGTTCTAATCGTACTCACCGCGTCACCACCGGGTTCAATTTGTAACATTCTAAAATCACGTGTAAAATCAACAGTACGCCAATCGGCAAAGGCTTTAAACCTCCCGTAACGTAGCAGAGGCATAGTAAATTCGGCACCGTACCGCTCTTCGTTATTCATCCAATTGTAAAAGAACGGGGCAAAATCGCTGTTAAATAATGACGGTCGCTCACGCTCAAATCCGGACGCTCCCGGGGCAAACACATCATTTTGAAAATACCCCCTGAGTTTCACATCGTGAAGTTGGTTCAAAGTCACATCTAACCTTCCCCCGTATTTTGTGGTGTAATCGCGAAAACCGTAGGCAAAATAACCGCCCCCGCTTACAACCCTACTCAGTCTGTGGTTAGTGTATAACCCGGCACCCAACCTAAAGCCTTCGTACTCATTGAAATTAACGATACTGTTCAAATCCAAGTCTAAAAACTTAATGGGTACACTCTCTCTTATGACAGATTCCATTATAGTCATTTTTTGATCTAAACCGGCGGCCTCTCCTGCCGAATCTACATATACATAAGCTCTTGACTCTTTATCGCTCAAATCACTTTGCCTGAGTGCTCCCCACTCCTCCTCGGTTTTGCGATTGGCGTCTTTCTCAAATCGTGTGGTAACAGCGCTGAAGTCCCTCCTCCTCAACGTGGTATCAAAAGCAACATTATTCACATAACTGCGCCCTTCCATAATTATTCCCGCGCCTTGGTCGGCAAAGTCTAAATCTTTAAACTCAATGGTAAAATTAAGCTGTTCGGGAAACCACTTACCGTTTACGCGCTTGTATCGCTGGTTGATTTCCAATGGTGTTTTTTCATCCAGCGCGCTTTGCGCCAATACGTTTTCAACGGCATAGTTGTCTGTATTTATACTGATTACCCCTTTAAGCGCGGCAAACTTACGTTTAGATTTGGGACCGAATCGAATCACAAAAACCGTATCATGATCTCGATACAGCGTATCACTTAAAATAAACAGGTAGTCTTTATCGGCATTTCTTGCGAGCGGACTCACATGTCGTTTGCCGCTGAGCTCTATATAATCTTCATAAAAACTGAACGGCTGCACCAGGGTAGATAAAAAGTAGAAGCCGGGGTTTTTGAGCCCCGAAACACGATTGGCCACAATATCTTCACGAATTCTACCCTGTTTTTTATAGGCGTTTTGCGTGTACGTTTCGGTAACAAACAGCTCGTGATTTTTCAAATGCTTCCCAAACTTTTGGTTTGAGGTGTCTCTCGACGCCATGAGCTTCTCTATAATCGAGTCGGCCATGGTAATCACGGTTTTGTTGTACATTTCGTAAACATACTCGGGAATATTGCGCGGATTGTTGCTCTTTCTCTTCCTCGCCGCCAGTGCCATAATACTATCTGCCGGATTTTTTCCCGGTAATATCACCACCTCGGCTAATTTGCGTGAAGTAGGCGTCATTTTTACCACGGTATCACTCCAATCTGCCGCCATTTTCAACTTCTCGTATCCCACATACGAAAAAACAATACTATCACCTCTATTTACCCCCGCCAACCGAAAAGTTCCCGATAAATCAGATGTGGTTCCCCTTATCGTTCCCAAAATGCTGATGTTTACAAAAGGTAAGGGCTTTGACGTTTTTACGTCGATTATCGTACCTTTAATCGTTCGGTTTTGAGACTGTAACGAAGAAAAACTCATAAGGCCAAGGGCGCTAAAAATCAAAAGCAACCATACTCTCATCTATCGGGGATTTTTAAATGAATCTTGTCGCGAATGTAAATTTTTATGTTTTTGGTCAGAGCCCCAAACGCTCGATTTTTTACTAACGGGCTTACGACGGGATGAAAGGGTCTGACCATTATCCCGATAACTGCGTAAAAATTGTTTCTACCTTTGCTTTATGCTTGGTTCGTGGAAAGATTCCCTCAACATTATTTCGAAACTTACCCCCGCGCGGTTTTGGAACGCTTTGGTGACCTACGGCGGCTACTACGTTTCGCGAATCACTAAAAACCCGATCCACCCGGGTATGCCCGTTAGTGTTTCCATTGAACCTACCACCTCGTGCAACTTGGGATGCCCCGAATGTCCCAGCGGACTCCGCCAATTTTCGCGAGATACCGGCTCCTTGGATACCGACTTTTACAAAGTAATGATTGACCAATTGGCGAAAAAATCGGTTTATGTATTGTTTTATTTTCAAGGCGAACCGTACATCAACACCAAGTTTTTGGATATGGTGAAGTACGCTCACGACAAAAATCTATACACCGCCACCTCAACCAACGCCCACTTTTTAAATGATAAAAATGCCGAGCGTACGGTGAAAAGCGGCTTGGACCGACTCATCATTTCCATTGACGGTACAACGCAAGAAGTATATGAACAGTACCGCATAAACGGGAAATTAGACCGCGTGATTAAGGGAACAAAAAAGATTATAGAGTGGAAGCGGAAATTAAAATCGGCAACTCCGCATATTATTTTTCAATTCTTGGTAGTTAAACCCAATGAGCACCAAATTGATGATGTGAAAAAGCTGGGCAAAGAGCTGGGAGTAGATGAAGTGCGGCTAAAAACGGCTCAGGTTTACGATTATGAAAACGGAAACCCGCTCATACCCACAAATGACAAGTACTCTCGCTACCGCAAACTGCCCAACGGAAAATACGAGGTAAAAAACAGTTTAGACGATCACTGCAAGCGCATGTGGACGGGGTGTGTGATTACTTGGGACGGACTTGTAGTACCCTGTTGTTTTGATAAAGATGCCACGCATCAAATGGGTGATTTGAAAACAACACCTTTTAAAGAGGTGTGGAACAGTCCGGCCTACCTGAGCTTTAGAAAAGCTCTTTTCACCTCAAGAAGTGAAATTGACATCTGCAAAAACTGCTCTGAAGGGGTGAAAGTATGGGAGGAGTAAATTTTAGCAGAATTATTTACCGGCACTTAAGAGTTGTTACACAGAGTTCCGTAGAGTTATGCACCCACGAAGGCTCGGGGCTAACGCACAGTTTCACAAAGAACAATCATCATTATCAAAATTTCAAACTCTATCCAAATCTCGAAGGTCAAACGGTTGACGCTAACCTCGGGGCAAGTTCGTCAAAAATATCTTTGAGAATTTCGTTTTTGTGCTTTCTCCTGTATTGTAAAACCCAACGCGGGTGAGGAACGGACTTGATTTTACCAAACCACTTGTGCTCCTTATTGAGTTCCTTTAAAAACTTGAGGTTTTTCCCTTTGCCAATGCTGTAAGCCACATCTCTTCGGGCACCAAACTCCACTTGCTTATTCATACAATCAATGATAAAAGGCATGAGAGATTGCTGTAGCTCGGGTTCATCATAATAGTTTAGGTTTTTGCCGTTCTTTACAAATCCCAAAGGACAAACCGAACCAATATAAAAATTACGATAAAACACTTGTGGTCCGGCCAAAAACTCAATCATCTCGTAAATAAAAGTTGACGACAACTCTGCACGCTTTTCAAAGTCGTTGGGGATGTTTAACTTGTTTTGTAAATGAACGGGATCGGTGAATGAAATACCGGTGACACCCGCACCAAACCGACCCGGATTAATTCCCAACAAAAAAGTACGCTCATTTGTACCGCTCATAAATTCGTTCGCGAAAGTGTGAACCGCACTTTTCACATCACTATCGCCGTACGGGTAGAGCACTTCCACTCCGGACGGAACATCAAGAGTTGAGGGTAAAGAGTTAAAAAACGAATTGAACTTAATTCCAAAATCTGTACGTTGATTATTCATTTCGTGAGATTTACAAAACAGTGATGTGAAAATGAGTAATTAGGTGCGGTTCATTGAGGAACCTAGTGAACATAACCGCGATGAAACATCACAGAAAAAAGAGACCGACTAGTTTCCGATTACACTCTGCGCAAAACCTCTTCAGATTTACGGGGCAGGTAGCGTTCTGCCAGTTTTACATATTTATAAACGTAATAAGAAAAGCCTCC
The DNA here is from genome assembly GCA_003564735.1 of Cryomorphaceae bacterium. GTDB lineage: Bacteria > Bacteroidota > Bacteroidia > Flavobacteriales_G > Salibacteraceae > Salibacter. Next base: position 135 of record PXEK01000116.1, on the reverse strand, counting down.
GGCGAGAACCATACCGTAAGGAACGGAATTCATTAAAATATTGGGGATTCCCTCAGCGGTATATTGAGCGCCTTGACTCAACTCCCACAGCATATATACGGCTACAATGGAGAATACGGTAAACATTCCCGTGAG
>PXEK01000173.1 GCA_003564735.1 Cryomorphaceae bacterium | reverse complement strand
CGCTGAGGAGAATCCGCAAACACGTCAAGACGTAGCCGTGAACAACCTTCCGTTTTTCGCCACATTTAAAGGCGGAAAATTGGTTTCAAGCTCACCCACATCAAAAAAGGAAAAAATTCAATCCATGATTGAAGAGTTGGTGTAAGCGTATACTCAACCGCAAAACCTCGAACAGCCGGCCGCTAAAACCCGAGAAAAAACTCGAGCAAAAAAATATTTGTCAAGTTGTTTTTATGAACCTCGGGTTTTGTACATTTGCAGCCGCTTTGGAGAGGTGGCAGAGTGGTAATGCAGCGGATTGCTAATCCGTAGTCGCCTAAAAGCGGCTCCCGAGTTCGAGTCTCGGTCTCTCCGCCAAAAGCCTTCGATACTTTTCGAAGGCTTTTTTTATGCCCAAAAACTTCTTCTCGATTCCGGTTGCAAACTATTTACGGCGCTGTTTCTTATAAATTTTTCATTTTTGCGCGACAATGAAAAAAGAAAGTCGCCTCAAATCCGGATTGCGAGCATTAGGACCCGGACTCATGTACGCGGGAGCTGCCGTGGGAGTATCGCATTTGGTGCAAAGTACACGAGCCGGTGCAGAGTACGGATACTCCCTTATTTGGGTAATCATTGTAATCAACTTTTTAAAATACCCGTTTTTTGAATACGGACCGCGTTATGCAGCCGCTACCGGGAAAAACCTGGTTGAGGGCTACCACCGCCTGAGTAAAACTGCCCTTTACATCTTTACGGCTATCACCGTAGGCACCATGTTTACCGTTTTGGCGGCGATTGTAATGGTAACGGTCGGACTCATTGCTCATGTCACCGATATTCCCATCATTGCAAACCATAAAACCACCGTTTTACTCGGCGCTACCTTAGTATTTTTGATGTTCAGCACCTACAAAACCATTGAAAAACCGGTGAAGTGGGTCATCATTATTTTATCGGTAGCTACCGTGATTGCAGCCGTTGCCGGTATGACCTCAACCTCATTTTCAACTCCTTCCTTCACGAGCTTTGACTTTCGCAATCAAACCGATATTTTCTTTCTTGTCGCTCTAATCGGTTGGATGCCCGCCCCCATTGATATAGCCGTTTGGCATTCTGTTTGGGGTCAGGAAAAGAACAAAAACACCAATAAGCGCAACGCTTCGAAAAATGCCTCATTTGATTTCACCATCGGCTACTGGGGAACCACATTTTTAGCGCTTTGCTTTTTGGTACTGGGAGCGAGCGTACTCAGTGGCGAAAATGAACTCCCCGATGATGCCGTGGGTTTTACCCAAACGCTCATCACCCTTTACACCCAAACGTTAGGTCCGGCCGCTTTTCCCGTCATAGCCATAGCGGCGCTGGCGGCTATGCTCAGCACTACCCTAACCGTTGCCGACGGCTTTACCCGGGTTATGGTTCCGGCCACTCAAAACATGATCCCGAAACTCAAAACAAAGCCCAAAAAACTGTATATCCTTTGGCTTTTCGCCTTGTGCGCGGGTGCTTGGCTTATTCTCAATAACTTCAAATACGGCATGCGCGCGCTAATTGACTTTATCACCACCGTTTCGTTCGTCACCGCCCCGGTTTTGGCCCTATTCAACTTTTTGGTGATGCAATCACGCGACGTTCCTCACCACGCACGTCCGGGCAGGATTATGCGAATCTTCTCCGTTTTTGGTATTGTATTTTTGACGCTGTTTGCATTGTATTTCTTGTACTTGAGGTTTTTAGCTTAGTTTTTTGGTCAGAACCGGATTCGCTCGATGGCGTGCACTTGAGAAATTCGGAGTGTGTGCGGTTTTGGCCGGTTCATTGAGGAGGATGACGGGCCGATGAGCGAAGATTTTACAGCATAGGAGCGAGACAGGGATTAGGGGATGAGAATTGGGAGTTTGGAAAGCCACTCTCGGCAGCGTTTGTAACGCTGTCGCCATATTGAAAACAGATTGACACGGATTGCTGCTTCGCAGCACGGGATTCTCTGCACCTTTACGCTGTTAATTCCTTCTGCAAGTGAATAGAACGCGGATGACGCAGATTGAACAGATTTACGCGGATTTAGCTGCTTTTCAGCGCAGGATTCTCTGCAATTATACGCTGATACAGCTTCGCTGTACCGCTGATGACGCTGATTTGACGCTGTTTAAAACCGTCTGCTTATTCCTTTGCAGAGCTAACATAACTGCGTGCATCAGTGTCATCTGCGGTTTGCCGAAGGCAAATCAGCCCCTAAACTCCAACCGGCTTATTTTCCTCAAGCGGAAGCGTCAAATCCACGACTTTCGCGTAATTTCGCAGTCTGTCAGCAAACAACAAATCCCAAATATGAAAACCGGAAGGACACTCCTCTTTATTCTGTCACTCTCACTTTTCTGCACTTCCTGTACTGCCGGAAAAAGCGAAAAATCAACGACCGCAAAGCCCGCTCTCAAAAAATCATTCTCCCTTTATGATTATTATTCAAACGACACAGATTTAAACCGAATTACAGACTCCATATTTAACTCACTTACTCCCAAACAGCGTTTATCCAGAATGATTATTACCTCTGCCGGTGAACTGGGAAAGCCGCAAGAT
>PXEK01000221.1 GCA_003564735.1 Cryomorphaceae bacterium | reverse complement strand
GTCTGAACCTGTATTAGCTTCTGTTAAGCCCCAAGCCCCTACATGTTCACCTGAGGCCAGTTTAGGTAAATATTTTTTCTTTTGCTCTTCATTACCAAATTGCAAAATATGGCCTGTACACAAAGAGTTGTGAGCCGCCATAGATAAACCTACCGAGCCACAAACTCTCGCCAACTCAATAATGGCTGTTGCATACTCAAAATAACCTAAACCTGCACCACCGTATTCCTCAGGCACCAAAACACCCAGTAAACCTTGCTCTCCCATTTTTGTGTAGAGCTCGCGAGGTACGGCCTGCTGCTCATCCCATTCCATTACATGAGGTCTAATCTCTTTTTCGGCAAAATCTTTTACCATATCGCCAATCATTTTTTGGCTTTCAGTAACATCAAAATTCATATTATAAAATTAGTTGTTTTGTACCTATTATTGAGTTATCTCAACACCCACAGACGAATGTGCTCTTTATTTAACCTCCAAATAAGGTTTTAGTTTAGCATGTTGAACGGATGTTATCAATCTAAGTTCAATTAAATCTTCAGTTTTTTTATACTTCCCCTTGTCATATCTGTAACCCACAATCATTTCAGCTAAATGCCTTTTGATGTAGGGGTGTTTACTCAATTTATAGGTACTTACTTCGTTAATGTTTATTTTTTGCGGCGCAAAGGTATCTTTTATATAAAATCTAAGAGCAACGGATTGGTAAAGACTATCCGATATGCCATAAACTTCTCTCAACTGATCCACATCAACATATCCTCCCAAAAGTGCCCTGTACTTTAAAATATTAGCTGCATAATACGGACCTATACCGCTTACTTTCAGCAAATCTGCTGTATCTGCATCATTCAAATCAATCTCAACATACTTCTTATTGGCATATACTTTATCTTTCTTTTGATCTGCATTTTTTTGGTCAGAACCGTCATAATTCTCTGCATAGCTCTTCTCCGGTTCTGATGGAAAAACAGAATCTCGCTTTTTTTTACCGGGAAAAACCATAAAGCTCGAAAGGGTATCGATCAACAAGGTGTCTATATTATAAATTCGTTTTAAATCTGAGATAGAATAGAAAGATCCGCCGGCATTTCGGTATTTATCAATATTATCGGCTACAAATCCCTTGAAGCCCAATAAAACAAAACTATCCCGAGACAGCACATTGGGGTCAAAGTAAAAGGGGGTGAAATTTTCGGGTGGATCTTTGACTGTTTCTAAGCTATTTGAATTTTTCGCGCTTTCCACTGAATCTAAGTACATATTATATTCAGATTCAACCCTGTTTAAAACAGAGTCGAAACCTTGGGTATAATCCACCGGCGGATTTATATAATTATAAACGGGATCGAAAAATAATATGGCCAATGCCACTACAGAAATAACCACCGCTAAATAAAGCGTTCCAAACCGCTCTACTTTCGACATTCTGCTGAAATCTCGAAAAAATCGGGACATAGTGGATGGTTTTACATTTATGCTTTGTTTTTAGGTCACTTTGCGTATACAACCGCGCGGTACATAAGAGTTATTTTCAGGCCGCCGGCAACTCCACCACACGGCACGAGCACCTAGCTCTAAACCGAATCCAAGCCTACTACTTAAAGCGCTTAATTTCTCCGCTTTTTATGCGCTTGAAGTAATCATCCAGGTCTTTACGCACATCTCCCACCAGAAAGTAAATACCCAAAATATTAGGAAAAGCCATTGCCAGGATCATCATATCTGAAAAGTCGAGTACGGCTCCCAAACCTGAAGAGGCTCCGATAACGATAAACACCAAAAACAAAAACTTATATGAAATTACCGCGCGCTTTGTTTGTCCGAATAAAAATGTCCAGCTTTTGAGTCCGTAATAAGACCAGCTGATCATAGTAGAGAATGCAAACAAAACAATCGCAATGATTAATACATATCGAAACCATGGAAACTCAGAGGAGAATGCCGCGGCGGTAATTTCAGAACCCTTAAGGTGATCGGGGCCACCATCGGCAAACCCGGTAAAAATGAGAACAAGTGCAGTCATTGTACATACCAAAACTGTATCAATAAAGGGTTCCAAAAGAGCTACAATGCCCTCACTTACAGGTTCATTTGTTTTTGAGGCGGAGTGCGCAATAGATGCTGAACCCACACCTGCCTCACTCGAAAATGCCGCCCTTTGAAAACCTACGACAAGTACGCCTAAAAACCCGCCCTTTAAGGCATCAGCATCAAACGCACCATACCAAATTTCAGAAAAAGCAACGCCAATATTAGATATGTTCATGAAAATAATGGCCAACGCCGCAGCTACATAGGTAGCCACCATAAAAGGTACAATCTTATCGGTAACTTTGGCAATACTTTTAATTCCTCCAATAATCACAATACCCACTAAAATAGCCAAAACCACCCCAAAATAAAACCCGTGATCTTTCATGAAGGTAAACTCACCGGCCATTTGGGCAAATGCTTGGTTTGCCTGAAACATATTACCGCCGCCAAATGAACCACCAACGCATAAAATAGCAAAAATTACGGCCAGTACTTTACCAAACTTGCCAAGGTTGTACTTGCCAAACAAATT
>PXEK01000306.1 GCA_003564735.1 Cryomorphaceae bacterium | reverse complement strand
TTTGGCCGTGCACGGTGTTACCATAGTAAGTGGATTGGCTTTGGGTGTGGATATTAATGCGCACAGGGCTGCGTTGGAAGCCGGTTTACAAACTGTTGCGGTGCTGGCTCACGGGCTGGATCGGGTGTATCCGCCCCAACACAGAGAGGAAGCCAAGCAAATGTTGAAGCATGGCGGATTACTCACTTATTTCACTTCAGTTACTAATCCCGATAAAGGTAACTTTCCCGATAGAAACAGAATTATTGCCGGGTTGAGCGACGCTACGGTGGTGGTGGAATCGAGATTACAGGGCGGTTCCATGATTACTGCTGAATTGGCGTCTTCATACAATAGAGATGTCTTTGCTTTTCCCGGAAGGGCTAAAGATCTCAATTCTACGGGATGTAATTTGTTGATTAAATCGCATCGCGCGGCGTTAATTGAAGATGCGCGAGATATGGAATACCAAATGGGGTGGCAAAGAGATTTGGCTCAAAAGAATAAAAAACAAAAATCTAACGTACAGCGAAAGTTGTTTGTGGAACTCTCTCCCGAAGAAGAAAAAATAGTTGATATACTAAAGGAAAATGATAAGCTGCCTATTGATGAAATTGGTCAATTGATTGAGAAGCCCGCAGGCGCGGTGAGTTTGCATTTATTCAATTTGGAAATGAACGGTTTGGTTAAAGCATTACCGGGTAAAATATATGCTTTGAACTAATGTAACAAGCTAAAAAACAACAGTGTAAAATGCTTTTAATGCATTGTGTGTAAAATGCACAATTTTATGTAATTGAATTTTTATTAGGAAAATACCTCTTACATTTGCCCGCACACATTTTATAAATTAAATTCATTTATTATGTCACAAACTATGCATAATGAAGGCCTTGAAACTCTAATGAAAAAAGTTGAGGCACGAAATCCAAACGAACCTGAGTTTCACCAATCGGTGAAGGAGGTGTTTGAGAGTATCTACCCATACGTAGAAGAAAACCCCAAGTACAAAAAGCACAATATTTTAGAGCGTATTGTCGAACCGGAGCGAATTATCAGTTTCAGGGTGTCATGGGTTGATGACAACGGAGAAATTCAAACCAACAGAGGGTATAGGGTTCAGTTTAACTCAGCAATAGGTCCTTACAAGGGTGGCCTGCGATTTCATCCGAGTGTAAACCAATCTATCCTCAAGTTTTTAGGTTTTGAGCAAATTTTCAAAAATGCGCTTACCACGTTGCCGTTAGGCGGCGGTAAAGGCGGTGCAGATTTTGACCCCAAAGGGAAATCTGACGGTGAAGTGATGCGCTTTTGTCAATCTTTCATGACTGAATTGGCGAAGCATATTGGTGCGGATACCGATGTGCCTGCGGGTGATATCGGTGTTGGAGCTCGTGAAATAGGCTTTATGTTCGGTCAATATAAAAGACTCCAAAATCAATTTACCGGTGTACTTACGGGTAAAGGCCGTAATTGGGGCGGGTCTTTGATCAGACCCGAGGCTACGGGTTATGGCGTTGTGTATTTTACACAGTACGTACTGGCTGAAAATCATGACCAACTCAAGGGTAAAACTGTTGCTATATCAGGCTCCGGTAACGTGGCTCAATACGCCTTTCAAAAATGTATTCAAGAGGGAGCTAAAGTAGTTTCACTGTCTGACTCTTCCGGTACTATTTACGCACCTAAGGGATTACACTCTCAGGAGTTCGACTTTGTTCAAGAGTTGAAAAATGAGCGACGAGGCAGAATTCACGAGGTAGCGGATAAATTTGACGACGTTGAATTTCTGGACGGTGAAAAGCCGTGGAATTTACCTTGTAAAATTGATATCGCACTTCCTTGTGCCACTCAAAATGAGCTGGATGAAAAGGGCGCTCAATCTTTGGTATCTAACGGTGTAAAAATTGTTACTGAAGGTGCCAATATGCCGTGTACTCCCGAGGCGGTTGAAGTGTTTAGAAAAAACAAAGTGATCTTCTCACCCGGTAAGGCTTCAAATGCCGGCGGAGTGGCAACCTCAGGACTGGAGATGACGCAAAATTCAATGCGTTACAATTGGACGGCCGAGGAGGTAGATCAAAAATTACAACAAATCATGAAAGATATTCATGATGCCGCGGCACTTTACGGGAAATGTGATGACGGAAGAATAGATTACGTGAAAGGAGCAAACATCGCCGGTTTTGTAAAAGTTGCCGACTCAATGCTCGATCAAGGTGTAATTTAACCACGTTTTGAGATATAATGCAAAAAGCTCGAATGTATGTTCGAGCTTTTTTTTATAGGGCTACCCCTTTAAGTCGCGGCAAAAATAATATTAAACCGACTCTATGTTTTTTGAACAAGAAAATGAAGTACGACACAGTCAGTAAAATTCAAATTTTCATAGAATTAATGGCATCGGGCTTTCGTTCTCTTACCCCGAAAAACGATAAGTAATAAACAAAAAGTACTCGGTACCCCTCGGCATCGAATGAGTTTGTGTAAGAAATTCAATCCGCAAAGGAGCGTCCGTCCGAGGGGCTGTTTTGAATCTGAGAGCGCAGTAAATTTACGTTCAGAACGCTTATAAATGGTCGTATTCAAAG
>PXEK01000014.1 GCA_003564735.1 Cryomorphaceae bacterium | reverse complement strand
GGGGAATGAAATCTCACAAGCATTAACCATTAACATGCCGGGCATTTCGTCATATCCCTATATTGACTTTTATATCGATTGTGAGGGTATTGACTTTAATCAAGAAGCTGTAATCGTTTTTAACGGGCGGTACAGCCAATTTATACCTCCGCACAAAAAGCAGGGGCGCGGCTTAACCGGAATTCGCGTGAATACGGAAAACTTGGCTGATGGTGAAAACCGCATTCAATTCAAATACCACCCCGGCGAAGAACAATCACCCAACGATGTTCGTTCGGGTTTTGTGATTTATAATATCAGGGTAGGGGGATAAAAACCGGATTTGTGATTTTTAAAAAATTTAGGGCTTAAAAATTCTGAAAACTATTACTTTTGGCGCCTTTCGCGAAAAACTTGCTATGACATATAAATATTTCCCGCTTGTAATCGTATTGTTGTTACCCCTGCTTCTAACAGCTCAACAAGGTACCGTTAGAGGCTTCGTTTACGACAAGGCTACGGGGCAACCCATGATGTTTACCAATGTTTTTGCTCGTGGCACAGACTACGGCACCACAACAAACGATCAAGGGTACTTTTCACTTCAACTCCCTGCGGGAAATTACACTATTGTATCTACGCAAATGGGTTTTGATACGGCCTCAACAACGGTTGAGTTAAAACCGGGACAGGTGATAAATCGCAAACTTTATATCTCAGAGTCCTCAATACAGCTCGAAGGTGTAGAAATATCTGCCGAGAAACAAGAACGGCAGAACGAAGTGAACATGTCGGTCCAAAAAATCAAACCCAAACAAATTAAAGCTATGCCCTCGGTAGGGGGGGATCCTGATTTAGCACAATACTTACAAGTGCTTCCGGGAGTTATTTTTACGGGTGACCAAGGCGGGCAACTTTATGTGCGAGGGGGGTCTCCTATTCAGAACAAGGTGTTGATGGACGGTATGATTTTGTACAACCCTTTTCATTCCATCGGGTTATTTTCCGTTTTTGAAACCGATATTATCCAAACTGCTGATGTGTACACCGGGGGTTTCGGAGCCGAATACGGCACGCGAATTTCATCTGTTATGGATGTGAAAATAAGAGACGGAAACGATAAATATATGCAGGGTAAAATCGGGATGAACACCTTTGGTGCAAAAGCCATTCTGGAAGGCCCGCTGGTACCGCGCACCGAGGAGAACCCGGGATCAATTTCCTACTTGCTTTCGGCAAAAACATCTTATCTCAATATAACCGATGATATGTTCTACCCCTACATTGATAATCCTGAGGGATTACCCTTCTCATTTACAGATTTATACGGTAAGGTTTCTTTCAACGGCGCTTCAGGCAGTAAGATGAGCATTTTTGGATTTAATCATATGGATCGTGTTGATTACAGCAATTCCAAACTCGCTTGGGATCAATACGGTATCGGAACAAAATTTACGCTCATACCCACAGCAACGCCTCTTCTCATGGAGGGTGTGATCAATTATACCGGCTATGAAATTCAACAAGATGAGGTAGGTAGAAGCCGTAATTCATCTATTGAAGGCTTTAATATGCAACTTGATTTTAGTTACTTTATGCCTAAGGATGAAGTGAAGTACGGGCTTCATATTCAGGGCTTCTCCACAGATTTCAGTTTTAGAAATACATTGAACCGACTCATCCAAGAGCAGCAAAATACCACGCAAATTGCAGGTTATGTCAAGTATCAATTTAAGCGAGGTAAGTTTGTGGTTGATCCGGGTTTTAGATTACAGTATTACGCTTCAATTCGAGAGTTTTCTCCCGAACCGCGATTGGGTATCAAGTTCAACGCCACCGATGATTTCAGACTTAAAGCGGCGGGTGGTCTTTATAGTCAGAACCTTATTCAAGCCAATTCAGACCGCGACGTGGTCAACCTGTTTAACGGGATACTTACAGTTCCTTCAAATGTTCAAAATGAGTTTGAAACCAGAAGCGGAGATATGCGAGATGTTTCCTCACGACTTCAATACGCTTACCACGCCGTTCTTGGAGTAGAATACGATATAAGCAATTCTTTACTACTTAACGTTGAAGGTTACTACAAATACTTCCCGCAACTTACTGAGCTCAATCGCTACCGCATTTTTGAGGGCAATCCGCCCGGTCAACCCGACAGACTCACAAAAGATTTCATAATTGAAGACGGCCAAGCCTACGGTTTAGATTTTAACCTCAAATGGGAGCGTAAAAATATTTACATCTGGGCAGTATACTCTCTGGCCTATGTAGATCGTTGGGACGGTGAACGCGAATACAATCCCGTGTTTGACCGCCGCCACAACGCCAACCTCGTTGTGAATTACTCCTTCGGGAAAAACAGTCAATGGGAGGTAAGTGGTCGCTGGAACTTCGGAAGCGGCTTCCCCTTCACACAAACACAAGGGTTTTACGAGCGATTTGACTTCACAAGCGGATACGATATTGATATGACGGCAGCAGCCGGTGAAAGAGGAATCGAATACGCCCCGTTTAATGAAGGTCGATTGCCCACTTATCATCGATTAGACTTAAACTTAAAACGCTACTGGAAAATATCCCTCAATTCAGAGCTT
>PXEK01000018.1 GCA_003564735.1 Cryomorphaceae bacterium | reverse complement strand
GCCGTCTACCTCCCACTCTACATCAACCGAATTGATTTGGTTGGATCCAAAGTTTTGGATGGTGGCAACCACGTCATGTGGTCCCGGACAAAAAACGTCAGGTGAGTCTATAGAAGCTACTCCCGCATCATCCGGAGCTCCGGGAAGAATTACAAGGTTATAATCTTCAGTTTCGCCATAAAATTGTTGTGCGCAAGGATCAACCGGTACGGCAGCATAGTCACAGCGCACCCTCATACGAAGAGTTCCGGGAATTGCTCCCGCAGGGGCCGTAATAGATCCCGTGAAAGGGGTTGTGGCTGATGTTCCTGAGTTCCAAACATCTTCACCGGGATCGTTAAAATCACCGTCATTGTTCCAGTCTACCCAAATTCTGAATCCTTGACCCCAGGACGGACCCGATTGAACCGTAAAGTTGAAACTACCTGCGGAAGGTATGGTTACCTCTTGGTTTTGGAAGAATTCGTAATCTCCCGTGCTACAACCCGAGCTTAAATTGGAGATATTGGTAATACCTCCCGTAGTACTAAAATTATCTATTTGATCTCCAATGCTGCAATCACCCTGCGGAATGCAGTAGGTTTGTGCATGACCAATGGATCCGATTAAAAGAAGAAAAGAGAATGTAAAAGTATATTGGATACTTTTAAGATGCTTGAGTAATAATTTTTTCATGATTTTACTGAATAAGGAAGTTTATAAAAAGATTAAGGTTGCAAATATAAAGGATTATCGGATTATCTGAAGAGATGAACTTATTGGTCGTCTAAACATGTGAATTTTCGATGTAAATCCTTCATCTTTGCATCACTGATTTTCGCAAATAAAAACCACAGGGCAATTAAATGAACAATTTAGTAAACTTTTTAATCAAGAATGCTTCACTCATTCTTTTCCTTGTGCTTCAAGTCTTTTGTATTACATTGATTGTTAATTACAACAATTACCAACAAATACGGTTTTTTAGTGCCACTGCAGAAGTCACAGGCAGCATACAATCCGGCGTGCACAGCGTAGAAAAATACTTTGCGTTGAAAACCGTGAATGAAGATTTGAAACGCGAAAATGCAGCCTTGAGAGAGTTACTCAAGTCATCTTATTTGGATACAGCTACTGAATTTAATCCCTTTTTGTATAATAATCATGTTTCTCAGTTTCAATACACACCCGCAATGGTAGTGAGTTCAACAGTGAATAAGCAAAGAAACTATTTTATCATCGACAAGGGGCGGGTGAATGGTATTGAGCCGGATATGGGGGTGATTACTTCAGAAGGTGTTGCCGGTATAGTTACTGAAGTTACGGCAAATTTTAGTACTGTTATGCCCTTGATTCATATTGGCTCCGGTGTGAGTACAGCCATAAAGAGGAACGGTTACTTTGGTATATTATCGTGGGACGGGAAAAGTTCAAAAGACTTGCTTTTAAGCGATATTCCGGGGCATGTTGAACTCAATAAAGGAGACACTCTGGTGGCTCGCGGAGCCGGAGGCGTATTTCCGGCAGGGGAATTAATTGGCTTTATTGACGAATGGCAACTCCCCGAGGAAACCGGTTTCTACGAAATCAAGGTCCGGCCTGCTGTAGATTTTAGAAAACTGAACCACGTTTATGTGATGAAAAATCTTTTGAAAGATCAATGGAGTGAAATCGAACCGGAAGGAGGTGAAAAGTTATGAGGATCTTGATTGTCAATATTATTAGGTTTGTACCAATCATTTTACTTCAGGTGCTATTGCTGAATAACATAAATTTATCAGGATATCTCAATCCTATGTTATATGTTCTGATTCTTTTGAATTTACCTCTTGAAGCTTCCAGGACAGTAAATATGTTGGTGGGCTTAATTACGGGCTTTATCATCGATGTATTCACGAGAACACCGGGTTTGCATATGGGTGCATGTGTTTTTCTCGGTTTTTTAAGGCCATGGGTTTTGAAACTTTTAGCACCTCGTGATGGCTATGAAACAGGGGTTAAAGCGAATATTGCCGGTATGGGAATTAGACCATACTTATTGTATAGCGTAATATTGGTTTCTATACATCACCTCTATTTGTTTTTTGGGGAGGCGTTTACGTTACATGGCTGGATACATACTTGTATTAAATCTATCCTGAGTATATTCTTTACGCTTTTCCTGATATTTGTAGTTCAATTGTTTGGTTTTAAACGAAATGCGGGGCGTTTGTGATGGAGGATAGAAAAAGCGCTGTTATCATTGGTATGATCATAGGCACCATAGGTCTTATTTTTATTTTCAAATTATTTTTTCTGCAGGTGGTAGATGACAGCTTCAAAACATCTGCTGATAATCAAGCTCTTCGCTACGTTACGCAGTATCCTTCCCGGGGTATTTTTTACGACAGAAACGGAGATTTACTCGCTTATAACGAGGCTTCGTATGATTTGATGGTTACTCCGGGTATTGTTGATGTAAATATTGATACCGCTGAGTTTTGTCAATTGATTGGTATTTCAGTCGAACGATTTCAAAAAAAAATGGATAAGGCGAAAAGTTATTCGCGTTATCGCAGCTCCATCTTCGAAAAGCAAATTCCCGCACACGAGTGGGCT
>PXEK01000187.1 GCA_003564735.1 Cryomorphaceae bacterium | reverse complement strand
CCAAAATAAATAACGTTTTATTCGGGGGCTCTTCAAGTAACTTGAGCAACTTATTGGCAGCTTTATCATTTAGGTATTCCGCCATCCAAATCACCATCACTTTATACTCACTCTCCATTGATTTAAGCGCCAGGGAACGGTGAATTTCAGAAGCTTGATGCACATTAATAAGCCCTTGTTTATTCTCTATACCCAAAACACTCAACCAATCATACACATTAAAGTAAGGTTGCTCTAAAACTGTCGATACCCATTCCTTGGTAAAATGTGAAGACAGCGGGTCTTTTTTAACCTCTTTTGTGGTGTTCACGGGGAAACAAAAATGCAAATCGGGATGGCTCAACTTTGCGCACTTTTTTAATGCCGATTCCCGATCCTTCGAGTTGTTTACAATCACATCGCAAGCATACGCCAACGCCAAAGGCAATGCACCACTCCCCTCCGGCCCCAAAAACAACTGGGCATGACTAATTCGGTTATTCGCTACCGATTCTTTCAACTTTTGCTTTAAACGCTCTTGTCCAATTACCGCTTCATACTGCATGAGTCAAAAGTAAAACAATCATTTGGCATTGCAGATAAATTTATCATTTTTGCCTTCTTTAATTATTATGGTCAGAACCCTAATTACTTTGCCAAAAACCAAAAAACATTATGCATACTATCAATAATTTTGATTTCTCCCAAAAACGCGCCCTCATAAGGGTGGATTTCAATGTGCCGCTTAAAGAAAATTTTGAAATATCTGATGATTCAAGAATAAGAGCCGCCATACCTACCATTAAACACGTGATAAAACGTGGAGGAAGTGTAATTTTGATGTCGCACTTAGGCCGACCCAAAAACGGTCCCGAAGAAAAATTCTCGCTTAAGCACCTCACAAACCGAATTGCCGAGCTCACCGGCGCATCTGTTGATTTTGCCGAAAATTGCATAGGGGATGAAGCCGTAGAAAAATCGAAAAAACTCAAACCGGGAAATATATTACTGTTGGAAAACCTCAGGTTTCATGATGAGGAAACTAAGGGTGAGGTTGCGTTTGCCGAAAAATTAGCGCAACTCGGTGATGTTTACATAAACGACGCCTTTGGTACGGCCCACCGCGAACATGCATCAACGGCGGTTATTGCCCGTTTTTTCAAGAACAACTGCATGTTTGGGTTGCTGATGCAGCGCGAAATAGACAGTGTGGAGCAGGTAATGCAAAACCCGCAAAAACCCTTTACCGCAGTAATTGGCGGTGCTAAAGTTTCTTCCAAAATAGGCATTATTGAAAACCTGCTCAATAAGCTTGACAACCTCATTATAGGAGGGGGCATGGCATACACCTTTATCAAAGCTCAGGGAGGTGACGTTGGCGACTCACTTGTTGAAGAAGAACATCTGGAAACAGCAAAAAAAGTAATGAAGGCCGCCGATAAAAAAGGCGTGCGCATTCTTCTCCCTGAAGACAGTGCCGTAGCCAACACCTTTAGTAACGAGGCCGCCAAAAAAATTGTGGACAGTAACGATATCCCCTCCGGCTGGATGGGTCTGGACATAGGTCCGCGCGCTATGGGTCACAACACCTTATGCCTTGAAGAATCAAAGACCATACTGTGGAATGGTCCTATGGGTGTTTTTGAGTTCGACAACTTTGCCGAGGGCACCAAAAGTGCGGCTTTTGCCATAGTTTCTGCCACAGAACGTGGCGCATATTCACTTGTGGGCGGCGGCGACTCCGTAGCGGCCGTGAACAAATTCAACATACAAGAACACGTAAGTTACGTGAGCACGGGAGGAGGCGCTTTACTCGAACTCATTGAGGGGAAAAAACTTCCGGGAATTGTGACTATTGAGAAGGCAAATGAGTAAAATCAAACAACCTAAAAAGCCGCGAAATTTCGCGGCTTTTTTATTACCCGGTTTTAATCGTTTTCAGCAAGCGCAGAGCATGGAAACATCCCCTCACACCTGCAATTTGGCATTTTACTTCAAACCCGGAGTACACCTTTTATCAATACCCCTCTACATCGGCAAAAGGTTACTATACCGACCCAAACTCACAAACGTAAGGCTTCAATAAAAGGGAAAGTAACAGTGAAAAATGCCGTTGAAGTGACACGGGAAAAATGTTTGCTAAAACATTTCTTCATTAGAAATGTAATACGCCGGTAACCCCACCAAATAAACTGCTATTTTTTTATTCCTTAAGCAAATATTGTATCTTTGCACATATAATATTTTGCCTTTCTTTAAATATAAGGAATTAAATGCGTTACCCGCTCCTTATTCCCGCTTTCATTCATTTTTAAACTAACGAATATGAGTGCTACAAAATTATTTTTTCCGGTATTTATGTTCTTTTTCTGCGCCTTAAGTGCTTTTTCACAAACCGCTACAGCACCTCCGGGATCCGGGACCCCCGGAGACCCCTACCTCATCAGCAGTTTAGAAAACTTATATTGGATTGCGGCAACGGATGCTGTTGTTTCCTCACCTGACCGCAGTGCACGATGGTCTGCAGTGTACGAACAAACCGCTGATATCGACGCAAGCCCCACACAAAGTTGGTTTAGCGGTGCGGGGTGGTCGAGAAT
>PXEK01000238.1 GCA_003564735.1 Cryomorphaceae bacterium | reverse complement strand
TCGGTGTCGAGCTGTGCCTGCACATCCCAATAGGAGCCGATCTTAAATCGCCGCCGCTCACGCTCGCGCTCCACGAGCAACCGCACCGCCACCGATTGGACCCGCCCTGCGGAGAGACCGTATTTGATCTTCTTGGCCACAAGCGGGCTCAAATCATAGCCCCCCAGCCGGTCCAGAATCCGGCGCGTCTCCTGGGCCTCGACGAGGTTTTTGTCGATCTGTCGGGTATTCTCCAGCGCTCGCTGAATCGCGCTCTTGGTGATCTCGTGGAAGACCATCCGGTGAATCTCGCAATTGGGAGCGAGCTCCTCCACGAGGTGCCAGCTGATCGCCTCTCCTTCGCGGTCTTCGTCCGTTGCCAGGTAGAGGGCGTCCGCTTTTTTGAGCTCCTTTTTGAGCTCTTTGAGAGCCTGCTTGGAGCGCTTATCGCTCACCACATAGATGGGCTCAAAATTCTTCTCCGTATTGACCCCGAACCGAGCCCAGGGCTCGCCCTTATATTTTTTGGGGATCTGCTTGGCGTTCCTCGGCAGGTCCCTCACATGCCCTGAGGAGGCGAGGACCCGAAAATCACCGGGCAGGTATTTCTCAATGGTCTTCGCCTTCGATGGCGATTCCACGATGACCAATTTCGACATAGTTGTTCCGAACTGTTGGGTTCTGGCGTGAGTAGGCAAACGTCAAGGCACCAATGGCCCTACCTGTTGAATGGGGCACTACATAGAGAACTGCGCCCCCACTTGTCCAGCATCGACAAGATCCGACCTCGAGCGGGCCGGCTAGGTCTCGGGGTCTTCGCCGTCGTCGTCGAAGGGGCCGGCCCCGGACTTCATCATCTGATAAAATTCGCGCATCCGCTCCTGGATCTCCTCGCTGGAGAGGTTGGACAGGTCGAGCTTGTCCAATTGCTCCTGGTCGAGGTCGCCCAGCATCCCGGGAGGGAGGTTTTCCATGATCTTCGGGGCATTTTTAAAGGCCATCTCGAAGATCGGCTTGAAGGGCCCGCGGAGATTGCCGGAATCATCAAAGACCTTCTCCAGCATCTTCAGGGGGTTCATCCCGCCCGGGATCGCCCCGGCCCCGGGCATCGCGCCCTGGCCGAAGGCCTTGGCAAAATCGGCGGGGTCAAACGTCCCCGGATCAAATCCTCCGGCTCCCCCCTGCTGGGCGAGGAGCTCCAACAGAGAGGCGTCCAGCCCCATGCCGGCCCCCTCGGTGAGGTGATGCGCCGGGCCCAACAAAAAGACGGGCAATTCCACAGGCGCGCGGCTGGCACGCTTGAAATCGCGCTTTGCCCCGTCGGCATCACCGTCCATCTGGCGGGCTGCACCGCGCACCATATAGGCGTCGGGCAGGCTCGGATCCAACAACACAGCCCGCTCCGCAGCGGTCTTGGCCAGCGCCAGCTTCCCCTGGGTGAGCTGCACATGGGCGAGCTGCACAAACGCGAACGCCTCATCGGGAAAGAGGTTCGACGCCCGAATCGCGTCTGCCCGGGCCGCCCCGACCTGGCCGGATAAGAGATGGAGGTGGCTGCGCAAGAGGTGGGCCTCCAGAGCGATCTCTTCATCCTCCACCAACGCCCCGTCCACCACGGCCAGGGCCTGGTCGATTTTGCCCTTGGCCAGGTAGAGCCGAGCCAGGGCCAGGCAATAGTCGGGCTCCGAGGGCGCGAGAGCGACCGCTTTTTTGAGGTCTTTTGTGGCTCCCTCCAGATCCCGAAGGCGCAGATGAACCTCGCCGCGCATGCTCAGCAATTCGGCGTTCTCCTCATCAAGCCGCAGCGCGTGGCTGAGATCGGCCCGGGCCTGATCGAAGTGCTCCAGATCGATAAATGACAGCGCACGGCCCGTCAGAAGAGAGACATCATCGGGGGCATCCACAAGAGCCTGATCAAAATATTCGCGGGCCCGCGTGGGCTTCTCCAATGCATAGCACGACCACCCAGCCAGGGCGTAAATATCTACGCCCTTCAGCCCCAGCGCCAGGGCCTGTTGAGCGTCCTCATAGGCTGCCTGTGGCTCGTCCACATCGAGGAGGCATTCCCCGCGGCGGCTCACTACGCGAGCGCGCAACGCAGCCGTCTCCTCGCCCTCGCCCATCATCTTCAGCGCCGCTGATAAGCGCTCGATGGCCTGGCTTAACCCGCCGCCCTCTACCAGCGGCTCAAGCTCCGCCAGGATCTGATCCCACATCTTCTGGTGGTCCTCGCCAAGAGACACACCGCTGTGTTCGTGCTCGTTGCCCATGCCCTGATTTGCCTCCACCAGAGATTTCGAAGGCCTCCCGATCTGCTCGGGAGGCCCCTTGATTATTGACCGATCAACTTATTGAACAGGTCCCGCAGCGGGGGCTCGCCCTGAAAGCCCATCACCACATCCTCGACCTCATTGCCCTTCATGCCCACCACCATTGGGATCGAGCGGGCCTGAAACGCCTCGGCGAGGCCAGGTTCATTGTCGATATTGATCTTGCCCACCTTGACCTTGCCCTCGAATTCTTCCGCCAATTTATCGAGCACCGGCGAGAGGGCTCGGCAGGGTCCGCACCAGGGAGCCCAGAGGTCGACGACCACGGGAATGTCGCT
>PXEK01000189.1 GCA_003564735.1 Cryomorphaceae bacterium | reverse complement strand
TGTGCCGGGCAAAACATTATTGATTTTGGACGTGAAAACTTTTGGAGTTCTTCCCCCTCAATTATCATCATAAAAGTTGCGCTTGGGGTTTTCCAAATCCTGTTCGGTGATGCGGCAGTTACGCATGACTCCCTTTTGCGTGGGGAAGGTTCTGACCAATAAAATTATACTGAATATACTGATGACCAGTACCGCAAAATTACTCGTCAATAAATAGATGATGCTGCTGAATAATCCCGCTGCTCCCAATGTGGCTCCCTTTACCGCAAGTGCCGATGTGTACTTCCCAAATATTTGATTTGCCGTATGAAACTCGCCACTCATTTGTACGTTAAATATTCTATTGGCAATGGGAATCAACACAATAAAAAATATAATCGCAATCACCAATATGGGATTTTCGAACCCAAAATGAAACACTTGACCCGCTTGATAATCTGTGAGGAGCCGCAGGATCACGGGAAAGAAAATCACGACTATCAAGGTAAAGATTATGGTTTGTACGGTTCTGAGGTGTTTTTTAAATCCCATGGCAATGTTTTTGCGGCTAATGTAAACAAAAAATATGACAATGCTTTTTAAATCTACATTTTACTCCGCACTTATTCTGTTGTTCATTTTCTCAACGCTTCCGATCAAATTCCAAGCTCAGTCGCCCGAGGCAAAAAAACGCAGCGTGGCTTTGCTGGATATGATGGATATTAATGAGGAAGACGACTCCAGGGTGTTTGCCTTTGAACAAATGCTTATTGCAACGGGTGTACCTTTCATCACAACACCCTCATTGAGCGAGGCGCTGCAACATGGTGTGGTGTATTTTTCATCTGATATTTACCACTCTTCTTTCACCGCTGCCGAGCGCGACCAAATCATCAATTTTGTATCGAACGGCGGCATTTTGTTCGCGTCTAACATTCGAACTTCAACGTTGCATGATTTATTCGGTATTTCGGGTTTTGAAACTTCTCGTCAAAATTTTAGAGTGAATTGGGATGTTGATGCCGACCCCGAATTATATGAGTATTTTGACGATGATATGGAGAAAGAAACATCATTGGGCCGACTCTCATATCCCGAGACCATTTGGAGCAGACATTATGATTTAGAAGGTGCCGAGCCGCTTGCTTTTTTCAATAATTCCTCTTCACAACCGTGTTTTGTACGCAACGAGTACGGCAGCGGTGTTGCCTACACGATGGGAATGTCCATTCGCGATTTAATTCTGCGCCCTCAGTTGGGTTACGATTATCAAGCTCAGCGTGTATGGTCTAACGGTTTTGAACCTAGTGCCGATGTTATTGTGCTGTTATTCAGATCTATATACACCAAGCACGTACCCAACGCCGTGTGGAAGCACACCTCACCGGGGAACAGTGAAAATACGGTAATCATCACTCACGATTTAGATAGTAGAACGGCTATGGATACCATGCTTCCTTTTGCGGTTACCGAAAAAGCTCAGGGTATCAAAGCTAATTACAACGCTACCGTGCGATATTTTAATGATGAAGCGATGAGCGACTTTTACTTGGGCGCTGAAACTGCTTTAGACCAAATTAGAGATATGGGTCACGTCATCAGTTCTCACTCTGTAGGTCATTTTAGAGATTTTGCAGAATTTGAAAGAGGGCCGTCCGGACTTAACATGACCTCGTACCGACCTTATTGGGACGGTGTTTCTACATCGAACGGTTTTGTAATGCCCGAGGTTGAAATTTCAAAAGTTGTTTTAGAGAACAATCACGGTGTGCCTGTTCGAACCTTCCGCTCCGGCCATTTGGCTTTCCCTCGTTCTTTGGTAAATTGTTTAGAGGATTTAGGTTACGAGTTTGACAGCTCCTTGAGTTCAAATAACATTTTGTACAGTTTTCCCTTTAGAATGAAGCGCGATCGTAGCTTTAGCGGTGAAATTAGCGACGTTTATGAGGTTTCCATGACCATTTCAGATGTTTGGGAAGCGCACGAGTTTAACGGGAATAATTATCAAAATGTAGTTCAAAACAACTGGTTGGACGCTACGTATCGTTACGCTGCAAATTATTCGCCCGTTACTTTATTGGTTCATCCCAACAGAAACTGGAAACTGGAAGCTCAAAATATGTATGTGAATAACCTCCCGGCTTATACGTTCTTTGCTTCTACTGATGATTACGGCGATTTTTGGATTGCGCGTGAGAATACGAGATTTTATTCTGAGATAGACTCTGACGGTAACGTAGTCATCACCGTTCATAATTCAAGCATGCCGCTTGAACGCTGGTTTACCTTTGGGATTCATGGACAAGACGCTATGGGTAAAATCATTGTACAAGATGAAAACGGCAACAGGATAGACATGGAGGAGAGAGCTACTTCTGATTTAGACCACGTGTTAGCCTTTAATCCCAGTGTGAAAGTAGCTGTAGAAGAAGTTGAAGATCCGCGAGAAAAACGCATGAAGGTCTATCCCAACCCGATTGAAGCCGGTTCCATTCTAAGAATGGAAAACACAGGCGAAGGAGATACATACATGTTGACCAATATGAACGGACAAACCGTAGCGCAGGGCCGTCTCCAACCCAACGTGGATAATCCGATTGAAATTCCTCA
>PXEK01000192.1 GCA_003564735.1 Cryomorphaceae bacterium | reverse complement strand
TTTAATGTTCAGAACCGAGGAGCCGGTTTAGATCTTGGCGCTCATTACCAAATCAACGACAAATGGATGGTGAGTGCATCTGTTGCAGATTTGGGCTTTATCAGATGGTCAAACGATGTGCGAAGTTATAGTATGGCAGATACGGCGTTTACTTTTAGAGGGTTGAACCTGAGTGAGTTGGTAAACGAAGATGAAAACTCTGCTTTTGATAGAATTACAGATAGTTTGGAAAACACTTTTGCCGTCAATGAAGACAGCTCAAGTTATACCTCCTTTTTGCGCACTCGAATTTTTCTCCAAGCCCAATATCAAATTAATGAGTCTCAAAATGTGTCACTCCTCACTCATATGAGCTTTATTAACAGCAGGTTGAACCCTGCATTTTCTTTAGCTTGGAACTCTCAATGGGGAAATATTTTAGGCACAACCGTAAGCTACAATGCTTTTGGAAGAAGCTTTACCAATATTGGCGCGGGTGTTACCCTGCGATTGGGTTCTGTGCAATTGTATGCCGTGAGCGACAATATTTTTGGCTTTACGGGATCCTCCTACAGTAAAAACAGAGATGTAAGGGGCGGAATCAACATTGTTATCGGGCGCAAAGAACAGCAAAGTGTTACATCAATTGAAGAAGAGAACTAACTTGAACACATCACCCCTTGGATAACAGCAATTTATTATCATCGTTGCGTTTTACATCCAAACCGCGTTTTTGTAAAAAGTTGCGCTCTAACCAATCTTCTCTATACTCATCAGGTGTCATGATGGGGATGCCCTGCACAATGGGGTAATAGCGTCCCGATTGGGGGTTAGTGAATAAACCCTCAATAATTTCCCCGTTTTCATCTTGTAAAAACACCTCTAATTTGAGCTCGCTTTTATCATAAGGATCGCACAGTTTTTTAGCAAATTCTCTTGTCATAATTCAATAAATTTTGAGAGTGCCGCTTTGTATTCTCGCACGGCTTTTGCCGGGTCATCGGCGTTCATTACACCGGAGATTACCGCAACACCCGAAATGTTGAGTTGATTAAATGTAGTTGTATTCTCGGGCGTGATTCCTCCCGATAAAAATACGGGAATATCAACGAGATTAAGTGTTTTTTTTACCGTATCTGTGTGTACTATTTCGCACTCAGTAACGCTGGAAGAAGGAAACATCGCACAAAATGAGAGGTAGTCAATGTCCGCTTTCTTTACTTCGGGAAGCAGCGAAATATCATTGGTTAAGGTAACACCCGTAAAAAAGGGACGTTTGATCTCGGCTCTGAGTGTAAGCCAATTGGTGGGAATGCTGTCAAAATGAACCCCGTCAAACGGCACCTTGGTGAGTAATTCCCAATCATTGTTGATGAATGAAGGGGTGTTGTATTTGGCACATAAATCGGTGATTTTACGGCACAGTAAGAGTTGGGCTCTTTCGGGCATATCGTCAAGTCCTCCCGCATATACTTGTACGGCAGCCAATCCTTCACGAAGTGCTTTTTCTAAAGCGTTGAGCATTTGAACTTGCTCTTGCTTTAAGCTGATTACCAAATATAAACCTTTGCGATTCATCATTTCATTCCTTTTTCAAAAGCGTTGAAAAACGCCGCCCAGTAAGGGTCTTGCGTGTTAAGAGTTAAATTTGATGTGGTGCCGCTTTCGGTTAAGGTAAAGCGGTTCAGCTCATCCGTAAATGTACCTATGGCGGCACTTTGAATGCCCTCTTGCTCGAGTGTTGAAATCAGTTTTTCAACGCAATTTGGGGTAACGGCCATGAGCATGCTTCCCGAGCCTATGATTTTGCGATAGTCTAAATCAAAAAAACCGGCTATTTTCTTTTGTGCGTCTCCCGCCAAAATAGCATCGGAGTTTATGTTAACCCCACAGTTACTTGCCTCAGCCATTTCAATGGAGGCTCCAATAATGCCTCCTTCGGTGACGTCGTGCATGGCATGGAGCTCAACATTGTTTTTCAGGTGTTTTGATGCGATTAGCGCTTCTTTTTGTGCAGGTATATTATGAAAGTTGTTCACTGCTTTTTCATACAGCTCATCACCCAGCTCACTGCGTAAGGTTTTAGGGAAGCTCTTAGCCAAAATTGAAGTGGAAGAGAGGGCCGCTTCTTTGGTCATGATGAGAATGTCTCCCGGGCGGGCATTGTTTGAGGTGAGAATTTCGTTTTTAGGCGCGGTTAAAAACATGGTTACTCCACCCGGTACGGTGCTGTTTTGTCCCGGTATGCGCCCGGTATGACCTCCCGTTACGGCAATTCCCGCTTCTTTACAATGTGCATGTATGGCACTCCAATATTTTTCAAAATCGGTATTACTCAACTCCACGGGCAGGTTAAGTATAAATTGGGCGTATTGAGGTGCAAAACCGGTGGTAGCCGCATCGTTAGCGGTGAGGTGTACACTCAACAACGCCGATTCGTCAAATCCGAGACCGGGAATGAGCGTCACCGGATCGCTCGTTACGGCCAAAGCCGTACCGTTACCCAAATCAATCACACTTGTATCCACCCCTTGTGCCGCTGCGGTGAGTACTTCAGCGCGTTGAGCACCGGTTTTGTTTAGTACAAATTGCTTTAGTTCAAATGAGGTAAACTT
>PXEK01000104.1 GCA_003564735.1 Cryomorphaceae bacterium | reverse complement strand
TTCCATCCAGCGGTATATTGGCACCGGCATGAGCCGTAAACTTGCGATAAAGAACGGCATTATCTTGTGTAAAGAAAGACTCCGTAGGTTCAGTCATGTGATGCACAACAAAACCGGCATAAAATTTTTCAGAGTATCCCAGAAAACCCACCGAGAAATCGGCATAATTTACATTATCCGTACCCGGTGTTTCTTGTGTTTCATATATAAATCCAAACCTAGGGTCAATCATATCACCAAAACGAAGGTCGTTCCAGTTGATTGATTTTTGATAATATGAAGCTTGAAAACCCGCTCGAATATTAAATTCTTCAGTTACCTTTAAAGTGTAGGAATAGATAGCGGAAATATTGGTGGTTTGTATAGTACCGTCACCGGCTTGATCATGCCAAACCATACCGCCTAAACCACCATTCAACGCATCAATATGCTGATCGTAACTCGCAGCATATGTCACGAATTGGCCGGGAATGGCAGGCCATTGATTTCGATAGTTCAAATTTACTCTGGGGCAAATTTTTGAACCTGCAAACGCCGGGTTTAAATAGAGCGGATTTGCGTAAAACTGCGTGAATTGGGGGTCCTGTCCTTGAACTGCTCCAACCATTAAAAAGAGGGCTGAAAGCAATAACGCATGTGTTTTTTTCAGTAAATATGTTCGCATGTTATTTCGATTCCAAACGCAATAATACAAATTTCTTTTTTACTTATTCAAATGTAATAACGAAAATTTCAAGAAAAAATTTCGCAATAATCTTTTTTTGCAACCGTTATTCTCACAGTTCGTTAATCCTGCAACTATGAAAAGGCAAATAAAAACAATTTCTTTGAATATAGAAAAAATCTTTGCGTTAGGTATTGTTTTTTTTCTCACCACGTTTCAAGTACAGTCGCAATCTAACTTCTTAGAACTTCAAAATCGAAAGCTCACCCAACAAAACCAAACTATTGAAATTGAATGGAATAAACCCTGTGCTGAAATAGGGTTTGACGAAAAACCCATATACTTTTTGAACAGTGACCAAACCATAAACGACCCCGACAATTACTGGCTGCCTTTTTATCAAACCAAGCTGAGTTTGCCGCCAAATGCCGCTGATTTTACCGCAAACATTACCGATTTAACCTATGAAAACCTCACAAATGAGGAAAAAGAGGTACTAAAAGACCTTCCGGCAGGTGTAATTAAAGAATCATTGGAAGTGAATTCATACATCACTACAATAAAAAAACAGCCGTATGCATCGGTGGCCTTTACGCCTTTGAGATTGTCATCATCGGGTAACATACAAAAAATTACATCTTTCAAAATCAAAATTGATGACATTGTTCCTCAAACCACCGCGGGAAAAACAGGGAAACGCTCCTTTAAAGTACGCTCGGTTTTGGCCTCGGGAAATTGGTATAAAATAGGTTTGAGGCGAGAAGGTATATATAAGATAGATTATGCCATGCTCGAAGATATGGGGTTTAACATGACCAACCTTCAATCGGCACAAATTCGCCTTTTTGGTAACGGGGGCGGTGCGCTGCCCATTGAAAACAGTGAGCCTCGAATAGATGATTTAGCAGAGAATCGCATTGAAATTCACGATGGCGGTGACGGTTCATTTGATCCCGGCGATTATTTCTTATTTTATGGTCAGAACCAAACCGAACAGACTTACGACGAGGATCGTGAAGAGTTTATCCACGAGATAAATCCGTACACGGACTCTACCTTTTACTTTATTACCCGCGATTATGCCGTTGGTGCACCCAAACGGGTTACTCCCAAAGCAAATTTAACCACGGGGGCCGATCTCACCTTAAACACCTTTATGGACATGCAATATCACGAAGAGGATCGCATCAACCTTATTAAATCGGGACGCCGATGGTACGGTGAACGCTTTAGCGTGCGGCGTTCTTACACTTTCCCTTTCTCCTTTCCCGATGTAGTTACCTCCGAACCTGTTAAGGTGACCGTTGCCGCTGCCTCGAGAGCTATTCGCCGGCCGTCTTCATTCACCGTTGCTGTAAACGGTTCTGACCAAAACAACAAAATAGAATTTACTCGAGGTATTACTCCTGGTTACGCCACAACTTATGCTTTATACGACGAGGTGACCAATACCGCACAAAGCAATAGTTCCAATGTAAATGTAAGCGTTACGTATGACAACACCTCATCAGCCGATATAGGTTGGCTTGATTTTGTACGCGTAAATACCACAAGACAACTGTCTTACCGAGATAACCACATGACATTTAGACACCCCGACACTAAAGACGCCAACGTGGTGCAATACACCGTTTCTAGAATGGGGCAAAACATTGAAATTTGGGATGTTACAGAACCACATAACGCCATGAAACAAGAAGGTTCACGCTCGGGTAATACTTTTACTTTCAGAACCGAAGGCGGAGAAATTAAGGAGTACATTCTATTTGATCCCGAAAACCCGCGCACCCCTCATTTTTCGCAAAAAGTGAAAAATCAAAACTTGCACGCCTTACCGCAAACCGATTACCTAATAATAGCACATCCGCCGTACAGAAACGCAGCCAACCAATTGGCCAAGTTCCATGAAGATAGAGGAGAGTTTAGCGTTA